>JBCCCR010000011.1 GCA_039033415.1 Pseudomonadota bacterium
AGACACCGAGGGCGTCGAAAACTGGCGTCACGGAATAAAGGACCCCGTCATGGGGCTGGGCGTGGATGGCCCCCCCGCGGTTGGTGCCGCGGGCGCCACCACCTCCGGGTTCTAGGAGACGAAAGACCATGTGGTTATCCGATACCTCGGTCAAACGACCGGTGTTCGCCACCGTACTGTGCGCGCTGCTCCTGGCGTTCGGCGTCCTGTCATTCCAGCAGCTGCCGCTTCGGGAGTACCCCGACGTGGCGGCCCCGATCGTGTCTGTCTCGACGGGTTATCCCGGCGCCTCAGCAGAAGTGGTTGAAAAACGCGTCACCCAGCTGGTGGAAAGCGAGATCAGCGGCATCGAGGGCATCAAAGCGATCACCTCCCGCTCCCGCGATGAGTTCTCCAACATCAACATCGAGTTCGACCTGGGTCGGGGGATTGAAGACGCAACAAACGACGTGCGGGACCGCGTTTCGCGGATCCTTCGGCGGTTGCCCGACGACGTTGATCCGCCTCGGGTCGAGCGGCAAAACTCAGATGCTCGGCCGATCATGTATGTGACGATCAACAGCTCCGAATTTGGCCTGATGGAGCTGACCGACTACGTCGAACGCTACGTCATCGACCGGTTTTCCAGCATCGCTGGCGTTTCCCAGATCAATGTTAACGGCGGTGGACGGCCGTCGATGCGCATCTGGATCGACCGTCAGGCGCTGGCCGCGCGTGGACTGGCGGTCACCGACGTCGAGGAAGCGCTGCAGGCGGAAAACGTGGAGCTGCCGGCCGGGCGTATCGAAACCCGCGATCTGGAATTCACCGTTCGCATGGGTCGCAACTACGTAACGGCAGACGACTTTCGGCGGCTGGTGCTGGCGACTGGGGATGACGGGCACAACATCCGGCTGGGCGAGGTCGCCCGGGTAGAGGTGGGGCCGCGGGAACAGCGCCGCTTCTTCCGCACCAACGGCCAGGACGCCGTGGGGATGGGCATCATCAAGCAGTCCACCGCCAATACGGTCGAAGTGCTGACGGCGGTCACCGAGATGATGGGGCGGGTCGCCGACGACTTGCCGGACCACATGTCGATCGCACGGAGCCAGGACGATTCGGTCTTTATCCGCGCCGCCATTCGCGCGGTTTTTCTGACCATTGCGGCCACCGTCGGGTTGGTTGGACTGGTGATTCTGCTCTTCCTTGGGAACGTGCGGGCCACCCTGATCCCGGTGTTGACCATCCCGGTCTGTCTGATTGCGGCGTGCATTGCGCTGGCCGCGTTTGACCTGTCGGTCAATCTGATCACGCTGCTGGCGCTGGTGCTGTCCATTGGCCTGGTGGTGGATGACGCCATTGTGGTGCTCGAAAACGTGCATCGGCGTATCGACTCGGGCGAGCCGCCGCTGCTGGCGGCATTTCGCGGATCGCGCCAGGTGGGTTTTGCGGTGATTGCCACCACGGCCGTCCTGGTGGCCGTATTTCTTCCGATTATTTTTCTCGACGACAACATCGGGCGAATCTTTTCCGAGCTGGCGGTGACTATCTCCGCCGCGGTGATTTTCTCCAGCGTGCTGGCGCTGTCGCTGGTGCCGATGCTTTGTTCGAAAATGCTGAAGCCCACCAACGACGGCAATCCGCTGTCGCGCTGGGTGGACGCGCGCTTCGATCGGATGGCGGCGGGCTACCAGCGCGCCGTAGGGTTTGCGCTTCGCCAGTCCTGGGCCTTCGTGGCGGGTTTGCTGGGTGTCGGCGTTGGCCTGTTCTGGCTGTTCCAGACCGTGCCTCAGGAGTACGCGCCGCAGGAAGACCAGGGCATGTTTTACGTCCCGTTCAAGGCCCCGCAGGGCACCAGCATCGGCAAGATGGCTGGCTACATCCCGGAGCTGGAGGGGCCGATGCTGGAGCTGGTCGAGTCCGGCGACGTGCTCCGCGGAGTGACCATCATCCCCGGCTTCGGCGGGACCGCAGCCAATCAGGGTGTGCTGGCTGTGGGCATGCATGAGTTCGAGCCGGACAAGATGAGCACGCAGGAAGCGATGGGCGAGCTGATGGGTCAGTGGCGCAACATTGCCGACCTGCGGATGTTTACCTTTATGCGGTCCGGCTTGTCCCGCAGCGGCGGCGGCCAGCCGGTTCAGTTTGTCATCGGCGGCCCCAGTTACGACGAGCTCGCACGCTGGCGGGACCTTATGCTCGACGCCGTGGCGGAAAACCCGGGCTTCTCGCGGGTTAGCTCTGACCTTGAAGAGACTCAGCCCCAGCTGATGGTGCGGGTCGACAAGGATCGCGCCGCCGCTCTGGGCGTCAGCGTGCGCAACGTTGGGCGCACGCTGCAGGCGATGATGACCGAGCAGGCCGTCACCACGTACGTGGTCGACGGCGAAGAGTATGACGTGGTGATTCAGGCGGTGGCGTCGCAGCGCGCAACGCCGTCAGATCTATCCAACATTTATGTGCGGTCCGACACCTCCGGCGAGCTGGTGTCGCTGAATAACCTGATCCAGGTGGAAGCCGTGGGGGGTGCCAGCAACCTCAACCGCTACAACCGCATTCGAGCATTGACGCTCTCGGCGAGCCTCAAAGAGGGGTATGCCCTGGGCGAGGCGCTCGATTATCTGGTGGAGACGGTGCGGCGCGAGCTGCCCGCGGGTGCCCAGATCGACTACAAAGGCCAGTCGCTCGAATACAAGGAAGCCTCGGGAGCCATTTACTTTTCCCTGGGTATGGCGCTGCTGGTGGTGTTCCTGGTGCTTGCCGCTCAGTTTGAAAGCTTCAGTCAGCCGCTGGTGGTGATGATCACCGTGCCGCTGGCGATCATCGGGGGGCTGCTCGGGCTGCTCGCGTCTGGCCTGACCTTCAACATCTTTAGCCAGATCGGCATTATTCTGCTGGTGGGAATCGCCGCCAAGAACGGCATCCTAATCGTGGAATTTATCAACCAGCTTCGCGACAGCGGGCGCGACTTTGAGGAATCGATCCTCACCGCAGCGCGAATCAGGCTGCGCCCGGTGCTGATGACAACCGTGTCAACCACCATCGGCTCAGTTCCGCTGATCCTGGCCACCGGACCGGGTTCCGAAGGCCGGATTGTCCTGGGGGTTGTGATGTTTTCCGGCGTGGCGGTCGCCACCGTGTTTACGCTGTTTATGGTGCCAGTGTTTTACAAGCTGCTGTCCCGCGGCTCAACCTCGCCCGAGGCGCTGTCCAAAGAGCTGGATGGTCTGCGCGAGGAGATGCCCAACCTCACGGTTGATCGGGGCGCTTAAGGCGCTCCGTCTGCGCTGTAAACCTCATCGGGGGAGTGGTTGTGCGGCCGTTAGCCGGTCGGCTGATGCTCCGCAAGGTCTGGATTCGGCTGTGTGTGGGTGAGCCACCCGCCGGCTTGGCAGGTGGCCGGTAATGCAGTCGGTCAGGTGACCGGGATCGCCGCAACCATGTGCGAGATGCGCTTTCGCTGCATCTTCAGGCTGTACTCGAGCTCCCGCATCCGCGTACTGATAACGGTCTTGCTCCATCGCTCCTGAAGATCGGCTCGCTTCTTCTGAACGCGCTGCACCTGCAGCTCCTGCCAGGCTTTGACGGTTGCCAGAAACTGCTCGTATTCGGCGTCCAGCGTATCGCGGAACGAAGTTTCGCCGGACTCGATACGGCTCAGTCGGGCCTGCGCGCGTTCGAACTGAAGCTTCACCTTAGCGCGCAGGATTTGAATCTTGGGCGTGCGGCGAAAATTCTTTGCCAGGCCGAACCAGCTGCAGACGTTGATAAACCATTTGTTCAGGTCGATCTGCCACCAGCGTACGCCGTTGCGATAGTCGCCTTCGAACATGTGGTGGAAGTTGTGGTAACCCTCCCCGCAGGTCACGAGCGCGATGAGCCAGTTATCGCGGGCCGTGTTTTCTTCGGTGTAGGGCTGCTTGCCCCACATGTGGGCCAGCGAGTTGATCATGAAGGTCACCTGATGATTCAGCACCAGCCGGGCGAAGCCGGCCAGCAGCAGGCAGCCCCAGAGGTCGCCGGCCATCCAGCCGATCAGGGCGGGGACGCCCAGGTTGGCGGCCCAGGTCAGCAGCCAATAGTTGCGATGCTGCCACATGACAATCGGGTCGCGCTTCAGATCGGGCACCTTATCCAAGCCGATTCGCGCCGGTTCATAGTCGCGGATCATCCAGCCCATGTGGGCATACCAGAAGCCGCGTTTGATCGAGTGCGGGTCCTTTTCTTCCTCGTCGACATGGCGATGATGAACCCGATGCCGGGCCGACCACTGAAGGATGCTGTGCTGCAGGGCAAACGCGCCGCCGATGGCAAAAAACAGCCTTAGCAGCCAGTGAGCTTCATAGGTGCGGTGAGACCACAGCCGGTGATAGCCGGAGCCGATGGCGATGCCGCAGTAAACCCACAAGAGCAGGGCGCTGATCCAGGCGGTGGCGGAGAAGTCGTTGAACCATGCGTAGACGGGCACCGCGGTGACCGTTACCACCGTGGTTACGGCAAACATGATGGTGGTGGCCCACTCGATGGGCGCCGCTGTTGTTTCTGAAGAACTCACGATAGAAAAGCCTGAATAGTCAGCCGAAAACGACGGGTTATCATAGCATCGGAGATCGGCGGTTACGTGTTAAATCGTTACATCAGGTATCGTCAGGCCCGTCGATCTCTTGACCTGGGTCAGGATTTGCTTTGAACACCCGCCGTAGTCCCGCAAACTATTGATTAACATAATAATACCTGGCCAGGGTCAGCGTACGATGGCGCCTGAGGATGCGCTGGCGGCGGCGCTGCGCTGGCATCAGGCTGGGCAGACGGCCGCCGCTCGAGCGGCTTATGACGCCATTTTGGCGGCGTTTCCCGAGCAAACCGAGGTGCTGCGGCTTTCGGCGGTGCTGCACCTCCAGCGAGGTGAACCGGCCGCCGCCGCGCAGCAGCTGGCAGACGCCCTGCGGCTGCAGCCCCAGCTCTCCGGTGCGCCGGAGGTCGAGCTGAAGCTCTTGCTAGCGCGGGCTCTCCGTGACAGCGGTAACCTCGTCAGCGCGCTGCAAACGCTGAACGAAACGGCGAGTCGCTATCCGGAAACCGCTCAGGTGTATGAGCAGCTGGGCGCCACTCATCATCTGGCCGGTCGGCTCGACGAGGCGACAAGCGCGTATCGTCGCGCCGTTGCGTTGGAACCCGGCGCGGCGGCGCTGAACGCCAATCTGGCTGCCGTGCTGGCGCAGGCGGGGGACGCTGAGGGTTCTCTTAAACACGCGGATGCGGCGCTGACGCTGGATCCGAGCCTCGGCCCGGCCTACAAGGTAAGAGGCACTGCGCTGGCAACGCTCGGGCGCCCCGAGGAAGGGCGCGCGGCGCTGCAGCGCGCAGTGGAGCTGGCGCCTGAGCCGGACGGCTGGTACCAGCTCGGCGTGATTCTCGACGAGCTGGGGCAGTGGGACGATTCGCTGGCGGCCCAGGCCCAGGCGTTAAAACTTCAGCCAAATTTTGGGCCGGCGCTCAGCGAACATCTATTCCTGCAGCGGAGGCTCTGCCAATGGGCCGGGGCTGAGGCGCTGGCGTTGCGCTTCGAGGACGTCATGGATCAGGGTGCGCCTGGCCTCAAGCCGTTTTCGTACCTTTCTCAGGTGGATGATCCGCCGCGGCACGCGAGCTGCGCCAGGCTCTGGGCGGCCCAGATCCGAGAACGAGCGGCGTTTCTGCCGCGGCATTCACGGCCCGCTGAACCGCTGGCCTGGGACGGAACGCGGCCGCTTACGGTGGGCTACCTTTCTTCGGGATTTCATCGACACCCAACGGCCTGCCTGACGGCTGAGTACTTCGAACGTACCGATCGTCACCGGTTTCGACAGGTTGCGTTTTCGGTGGGGCCGGACGACGGCAGCGGTCTGCGTTGGCGAATCCGAGACGCGATGGACCGGTTTCACGATCTCAACGGACAGCCTCTGGCCCGGATTGGTGAGGCCATCGCCAGTGAACAGGTGGATATCTTGGTGGACCTGCGGGGCTATGGCGGTGGTGCGGTGACCGAGGTGCTCGCGACGCGCCCCGCGCCCCTGCAGGTGAACTGGCTGGCCTATCCGGGAACCATGGGCGCCGATTTCATGGACTATGTGGTGCTGGACCCGTTTGTGGCCACCGAGGAAGTCTTGGCTAACGTCGACGAGGCACCGGTGATTCTGCCGGGCAGCTACCAGCCGAGCGACAGCACACGCCGCTTCGAGGATCGCGTGCCGACCCGCGAAGCGTGCGGGCTGCCGGCGCAGGGAATGGTGTTTGTCAGCTTCAACAACTCGTATAAGTTCTCACCGACCATCTTCGGCGCATGGATGGCGATCCTCAGAGCGGTACCGGACAGCGTGCTGTGGCTGCTGGCGGGCAAAGCGGGCAGCAGCACCGACGCCAACCTGCGGCGCGAAGCGGTCCAGCAAGGTGTCGACCCCTCCCGGCTGGTGATGAGTCCCAAGCTACCGCATCTGGACTACCTGGCGCGGCTTTCGGTGGCTGATCTCTTTCTGGACACGTTGCCGTACAACGCCCACACCACGGCGTCCGATGCGCTGTGGGCCGGCTGTCCGGTGCTGACCTGCGCTGGGCGATCGTTTGCGGCCCGGGTCGCCGGCAGCCTGCTGACCAGCGCTGGGCTCAGCGAGCTTGTGGTAGAAAACCTGGAGGAGTATCAGCAGCTCGCGATCAGCCTGGGTATCAACCCTCAGCAGCTGGCAGCAGTGAAAACCCGGTGCGTGGCGGCCCGCGGCAGCCGGCTGTTCGACACCGCGCGCTTCTGTCGTGACCTGGAGCAGGGTTTTGTCGAGATGGCTAGCCGGGCGGCAGCTGGTCTGACGCCGGGGCCAATTGATCTCCGTCAGCGGTGAGCAGCGCCGGCCCGAGCGGCAGCGCAGATTTCTGGCTGGCCTGGCGGTAGCACGCTAGCGCGCCCTCGGTATCCCCCTGGTGGGCCTTGAGTTCCGCCAGCTCCGCCCAGGCGTCAGCGCTCGGGCTTAGGTTCACGCTGGTCTCCAGGTGCTCCTTCGCCTTGGCGTAACGCTCGCCCAAAACCAGCTGACGCCCCAGGTGACGGTGGAGGCCGGCGCTGTCCGGGTGTTTAGCCAGCCACTTTTCGAGCTGGGTCGTGAGCTTGGGATCCTCGCCGGCGGCGATCACAAAATGATCGAGCAGCTCGTCTGACCACTGTCGACCGAGCGCGGCCCGCAGATCTTTTTCCGCCATATCGGATGCACCCAGCGCCGCGGCGTTAGCCGCATAGGCTTTTAGGAACACCACCTCCTGACGCTGGCCGCGGCTGAGATTCTTCCACGAAGTGGTCAGAGCCGCTGAGTCCTGTGCGCCTTCCAGCGCCGCCAGCAGGGCCTTGTGTTCCAGCCGACTCTGCTGCTCGTCGTCGATGATCTTGGCCTTGGTCAGCGCCGGCGCGATCGCGGCCAGCTCGGTCCAGCGCTCCAGCTGCTCCAGGGCTCTCGCCTTGAGCTCCAGCACCCGCGGGCGGGTTTCTTTGGTTCGGCCGAGCTCGTTCAGCGTCGCCAGCGCTTCATCCGGGTGGTTGGCCGACAGCTGCAGGGACGCTCGGGTGATGAGGACCGAGTCGTGGGCCTTGCTGGACTGATCAGCGTGCTGGAGATATTCGTCGGCGCGTCCCTCGTGTCCGGTCCCGGCGGCCGCCTGGGCGGCGCCGATATAGCTCAGGGCCGACTGGTCGCCTTTGCGCGCCGCCTTGGACAGCGCCTTTTCGGCTTTCTGCCAGTTGCCTTCCGACAGCGCGAGCATGCCGATCTCCAGCTGGGCTGCGGCTCGTCGCTGGAAAAAGCCCCGCACGGCGTTGCCGGGCAGGTACCAAAGCCAGATTCCCAGGCGGATCAGGATATACAGCGAAGCCAGCGACGCGAGCAGCACAAACACGTTCATCTCAATCGCCCAGCCGTCGGCGCGGATCAGAACATACCCCCGCAGTAGCGGCAGGGCCCAAATGGCCAGTAGGGCCAGGCCCACCGCGAGCACCAGCGCCAGCATAATTTTCATCGGCCTTCCGCTCCGCCGGCGGGCGCTGACGCCGCGCGATCCGCCAAGTCTTCGGTGGCGCGGATGCTGCGCAGCTGTCGCAGGGCTCCGGAGATGTCAGGCAGTTCAGGGCTCAGCCGGGTTTCGGCGAGCCTGGCGAGCCTGGTCAGCGCGTCGGCCACCGGTTCAGCGTTGGTCTGGTAATACTCGGTGATCCAGTCACGGACCGCGGCCACCGAAGATTCAAAGAGTGCCTGCTCCCCTCGAGCGGCCGCAAGCTGCGCCACCTGGAGCTGGAGGCGAATGTTTTCCCGCAGCAACCGCTCTTCTTCCAGCGTCAGCAGCACGGTCGCGGTTTCCTTTTCTCGGTGCACCACCACAACGTTGGACAGAACCGACTTAAACCGAGCCCACCAGCCCTCTTCGGTCGTCTCCGGCACCAGCAGATTGGCGCCGCTGGCGTTGAGGCTGCGCCGTGCGTCCAGGGGCCATTCCGCCGAACTCCGGGCCAGTGCCAGCAGTTCGGTAGAGAGCGCCACCCGATCGGGCAGCTGAAGCTGACCCAAAGCCTGGCGGTGCTCAGCCAGGGCCTGCCGAACGGTGCTGTAAATCGGGTCGTCGACGCTGCTGAGCTGCTGGGCCGCCAGCGCCAGCGCGCGGCTGGCGCCGTCAGCGTCGCTAAAGAGACTCAGCCGTTCGGTGGCAGCCCGCAGCAGATATTCGGTTTCCGCCAGCGCGAGCTGGCTCGCCGCATCGCCGCGAGTATCAGCCAGGGCCCCCATGCTGGACTCCACGTGTCCGAGCCGCCTTTCAAACGCGCTAGCCGTGCGCCGGCTCGACTCCTCGATGCCGGCCAGGGTGGCATCGAGCCCCTCCCGGTCGGCCCGCAGCCGCTGATTCTGGCGTTTCACCTCGTCCAGATCCTGCTCCAGCGTGCTGCGCGCCTCGCCCAGACTCTTGCGGATCTCTGACAGGGCCGCATCGACCCGGCTTTCGAGCTCATCACCCTGGCCATCGAGGCGGGTGCCAAGCTGTCGTTCCTGGCTGGCCAGCTGGTTTTCCACCTGCTCGACGCGCGTGGTCAGTCGATTCTCGAGCTCCTGGCTACGCTGCGTGATCAGGCCGCTGTAATCCGGCAGCTCGGGCTGCTCCGTCGGTCCTGCCGCGGAGCGTCCCTCGTACCACTGGTAGCCTGACAGGCCAGCGGCCCCGAGGGCGAGTAGCAGCGCAAGCGAAGCCATGCCGCCGCCTTTCTTGACGACAACCGGCGCCGGTTCGGTGGCGACTTCCCGTGTCGGTTCGCTGTTTTCCTGGGATTCGGCCGCTGCCTCAGCGAGATGGTCAGGCTCGCGCATGGGCTCGGGCTCCGGTTCTGGTTCGAGCTCTCGTTCGAGCTCTGGCGGGAGTTCATCGGGCGCTGAGGCTTCGGCGGAGTCCGAAACCTGCGGCAGCTCCTGGGTGTCCTCGCCGGCGGGCGATGCTTCAGCGGCGTCGTCCGCTTGGGGTTTTTGATCGTCCATGGCGCGATTTTAGCGCAGTCTCGTCACTTCGCGCTTGCCACCGACCACGATTTAGAACGCGTTCCGTTCACGGATCAGGCGCGCGGCCTGGATGATGCTGGGCAAATCCGGGCTCTGGGCGGCGATCACTTCGGCGAACGGAAAGCGCGCCGCCGCCTCGGTGATTCGCGGGCTCAGGCTGATCAGATACTGGTCCTTCAGGGTGTCGCCGAAGAGCGCCAGCAGCCGCTTGAGAATCGCCACGCTGCTGCCGACGACCACAATCGGCGGCTTGGCTTGGGCCAGCGCCTTCGCGGCGTTCGGGTCCATCGGCGCCGGGGAGCGTCGATAGACGTAGACGTCGATCGCTTCAACGCCACGTCGGGCGAGCGTCTCGGCCAGAATCTTTCGCCCGCCTTTCGCGGCAAACAGAAAAACGCGCTGAGCCCCCGGGAACGCCGGATCGGCCAGCAGGGCGTCGGCACCAGCACCGTCAGCCGGTGAGTGAACCGTGCCGGCACCGGCCTCGACCAGCGCCCTCGCGGTTTGCGTCCCAACCGCCCACGAAACGGTGCGCGCCAGCCGATCGCCCATCGCCGGAAGCCTCAGCGCGTGTGTCAGCGCGGGCCTGCTGGAAAACACCGAGCAGTCGGTCGGTCTGACGTCGGTCAGCGCAGCCAGCTCGGCCGCGCCTGGCGTCGCCGAATCCAGCTGCAGCGCGGGCTGATGGATCACTTCCGCACCCAGCTCACGGAAGGCCTGGCACCATGGCTCAGCGAGTTCCGCCGGCCGGCCGAGCAGTAAGGTCAGCCGGTCCAGACTCCCCGTCACGTCAGGTACCGACGTCGGATGCGCGGCCCCAGTCGGGCCAGAAGCTCGTAGCTGATCGTGTCGGCTTCGCTGGCCAGCCGGTCCAGCGCTGTCGCGTCGGCAAACAGATCCACCCAGCGAGCGTCTTCGCGTTGGCGTGCCTCCAGGCCGCTCGCGTCCAGCGTCAGGTAGTCCATGCTCACCCGGCCTACCATGGGTAGCGCCGTACCGTCGAAGGTTGCGCTGCCTCGGTTACCCAGGCGCCGCGGAATTCCGTCGGCGTAGCCCAGCGCGACGGTCAGAAGATGGCAAGCGTCCTCCGCATGCCACGCTGCACCGTAGCCCACGGGTGAGCCGGCCGGAATCGATCGGTGCTGTAGAACCCGCGCGCGCAGCCGGATCGCAGACTTGAGCGTGACCCCGGGTCCTGGATTGCCTGCCGCCGGGTTGACGCCAAACAGACCGATGCCACAGCGGCTGAGGCTGGATCGCCCCGCGGCGCCGAGCTGGATGCCGGCGGTGTTGCCGAGACTCATCGACACGTCCGGGAACGCCGCGCGGAGCTCTGCGATGTGCTTGAGCTGCTGCGTATGGGCGGGTTTGTCGATTTCATCGGCGCAGGAAAAATGGGTAAGCAGCAGGTCCGGCGGGCGGTCTTCGCCAGCCAGCGCCTCCGCCTCCGCCTTTGCCATCCCCAAACGGTTCATGCCGCTGTCGACCTGCCAAACGGTTGGGCCACCACCGGCGGCCTGCCAGCGCTGGTGCTGCCGCGGGGAATTGAGCACGGGAATCAGGCCGGCCTCTTTCACGGCGGGTAAGTCGGTATCGCTGAGACCGTCCAGCAGCATGATCTCGGCGTCATGCATCTCCTGACGAAGCGCTAAGCCCTCGCGGGCGTCAGCCACAAAAAACACTCTGCAGCCTTCCTGACCGAGCGCCCGGGCAACCGAGGCGGCGCCGGCGCCGTAAGCGTCGGCTTTGATTACCGCGGCACAGCGACCGGGAGCTGCATGTTCCTTCAGCGCGCGGTAGTTATGTCGGATCGCCGCCAGATCCACCTCCAGCTCGCCCCGGGTGGTCAGCCCGGTCCCGCTCATCTGGCGGCGTCCAGGATCTCGTCAGCGCCGGCCTTGAGTAGACTCTGGGCCAGTGCGAGGCCCAGCCCCGCCGGATCGGTCATCGGGCCTAGAGTCGTTTCGCGAAGCAGTCGGCTGCCGTCAGCCGTGGCCACCAGACCGTCGAGGTGCAGCTCATCGCCGCTGGCGGTGGCGTTTGCGGCCATCGGCAGCTGACAGCTGCCGGCCAGCGCTTCGCTAAAGCTACGCTCGGCCGTGACCAGACGGTGAGTGGGTGCATGATGCAGGCGCCGCATCACCGCGATGCAGGCGTCGTCATCTTCCCGGCACTCGATCGCCACCACCCCCTGGCCTACTGCGGGAAGCGAGACCTCCACGTTGATCCGCTGGGTGATGCGGTCGGCCATAGCCAGCCGCTCAAGGCCGGCGGTCGCCAGCACAATGGCGTCGTAGTCACCGTCATCGAGTTTTCTGAGCCGGGTGTTCACGTTGCCCCGGAGGCTGCGCACCGTCAGATCGGACCGACGGTTGAGCAGCTGTGCCTGCCGCCGGAGGCTGGAGGTGCCGACCACCGCGCCGGCGGGCAATTCGTCGAGACTGGCGTAGCGTGGGCTGACCAGCGCATCTCTCGGGTCGTGCCGGTCCAGTACCGCAGCCAGCGTAAACCCGTCCGGCAGCTCGTAGGGCACATCCTTGAGCGAGTGCACCGCAAAATCGGCACGACCGTCCGCCATGGCCTGCTCCAGTTCCTTGAGAAACAGGCCTTTGCCGCCGATGGCCGCCAGCGGCTGATTGAGCTGCTGATCACCCTGGGTGGTCATCGGTACCAGTTCGACTTCCACATCCCCGCCGCTTTGTTCGAGCAGCGAGGCGACGTGTCGGGCCTGCCAGAGAGCCAGCGGGCTTTCCCGCGTTGCCAGTCGTAGTTTCACTACAGCTCCTTTCGATTACTTTGTGACCGGACTCGGTCCTTTGAAGACCCTAAAGCCCTTTGATGATTTTCCGCACCTGGGGGAGGTTGCGCCGGCTGACCTCGAGCCGTCGCTCGGTGCCGTGCAGCCGTACCACAATCTGGCCTTCGATCTTCTCCAGGCCGGCGACGGCGGTGAGCGCGACCAGGGCGTTGCGATGAACCCGCATGAAACGATCACCGAATTCATCCTCGAGCGCTTTGAGCGGCTCTTCGATCAGCACCTCACCACCCTGGTAAATCACAGAGACGTACTTGTGCTCCGCATGCAGGCAGATCACGTCGTCCAGCGCGATCAGCTCCAGATTGCCGCGTACCCGAGCACACAGATGGCTGCGGCGCTCCGCCAGGGGCGGGGTGTTGAGGTCTTCGGCCCTGACCTGGCGCGCTTTGGTCAGGGCTTCGGTCAGGCGGTCGGCCCGCACGGGCTTAACGAGGTAGTCGATGGCGTTGGCGTCGAACGCTTCCAGCGCGTGCTGGTCGTACGCGGTGCAAAAGATCAGTCGGGGCGGGGGCTCCAGCATCCGCAGATGATGGGCCGCCTCCAGACCGTCCATCACCGGCATCCGGATATCCATGAACACCAGCTCTGGTGGCGTTTCCCGGATCTTTTCGATGGCTTCACGGCCGTTGCCCGCGGTGGCCATGACTTCGACCCCCTCAGCTTCCTCGAGCAGTGAGGTCAGGCGCTCCCGGGCCAGGGGCTCATCGTCCACCACAATTACTTTCATGACGCGTCTCCCATCGGCACAGCCACCGTGACCCGGAAGCTGTCTGCGTTTTTTTCGATCGCCAGTGTAGCCTCACCGGCGTAGCGGTGCTCCAGTCGCTGCCGGATATTGTTCAGTGCTATCTGATTTCCCTCGGGGCTGCGGTCGGCCGCCGGCCCTCTCGGGTTGGTCACGCTCACCGACCAGCGCCTGCCGTCGCGACTACCGCTGATCGTGACCTCACCACCCTCGGGCAGCGGCTGGATCCCGTGATAGACGGCGTTTTCCACCAGCGGCTGAAGGATCAAGGAGGGGAGCGGCTCGCGCTGAGGCAATTCGTCGATCTGCCAGCTCACCCTTAGGCGATCGCCCAGGCGCAGCTGCTCGATCTCCATGTACCGCTGGCACAGCTTCAGCTCCTGGCCCAGCGTGCTGTCGTCAGCGGCGTCCGATAGTGCCGCGCGGAAAAGATCGCAGAGATTAAGGACGGCCTCCTCGGCAACCTGCGGGCGGCTGCGAATCAGGCTGGCGATGGTATTCATGCTGTTGAACAGGAAATGGGGTCGGATGCGAGCCTGAAGCGCTCGGATCTGGGCCTCCGACTGGGCCTGCACGCCCGCGCGCCACTGCTGCTGGATGTAGTAGTACCGCAGCGCTGCCGCCGCCACCAGCGCGGCGATCAGCACGTTGTTAACGGTGTACTGGCGGATCGCGGGCCCGCCGGTGGTGAGTCCGAAGCTGGCGAATCGATCAGCGCCAACCGCGCTGATGGTCGCCAGGGCCACCAGGGCCAGCACCAGCAGGTAGGCCAGGCTCAGCCCGGTGATCACGGAGCACCGGCCGAGCAGGCTCCGCAGCTTGCAGAGCGATACGGCGCACAGCAGCATGACCCACTGGCCGAAGAGGCTCGCGACCGCAAGCGCCCCCAGTGAATCGTTGGGTCGACCCGGCGCCAGCCACATGACCATCACCACCAGCTGTGCCAGCACCATGAGGCTGAACACCACCGTCGGGCGGCAAAAGTTGGGAAACCAGCGAGCGGCCGTTCGTTCGTTGCCGGACGCGATTGCCGGGCTCAAACTCAAGGGCGGTCCAGGCAGCTTTTCAGCCAGTCGCGCAGGTCGGCAATTTCCTGCGGATGCACGCCGTGGGCCACGGGATAGTCGTGCCAGCCGACCGAGTAGCCCCATTGGCGAAGCCTCGCGGCCGACATTTCGCCCAGGCCATAGGCAACCACCGGGTCGACTCGGCCGTGGCCCCAGAAAATGGGTGTGTTGGCGTTTTCGGTGCTGCGCTCGTCTTCGAGCTGCTCGGTCAGCGGCAGATAAGTCGATAGCGCGATGATGCCCGCTAGCGGTTTGACATAGGTCAGCCCGAGCATCAACGCTACCGCGCCACCCTGCGAGAAGCCCGCAAGCACAATGCGATCGCTGCGGATGCCTTTCTCGATCTGCTCATCGAGGATCGCCTGGACCTGGCCCGCTGACGCCCGAATGCCGCCCTCGTCGACCCGCGACTCCAGATCCAGTCCGAGAATGTCGTACCAGGCTCGCATCTGCATGCCGCCATTGATCGTGACCGGCTGAATGGGCGCGTGTGGAAAGATGTAACGCACGTCCGGCGCCTCCGCCCACTTCAGCTGCGGCACAACCGGTTCGAAATCATGTCCATCGGCGCCGAGGCCGTGGAGCCAGATGACGCAGCAGCTGGGTGCTGCGCCGGTTTCTAGGGTGACGGTTTCTAGTTTCATGATCACATTTTCCGGCATCACCCGGGATGGCGTCCAGCGTGGTGGCGTGAGGCTATAATGTGGGGTGCTCACCAAAGCTCGAGAACGGGTGCCATGACGCTTTTGCGGAACCACTTCAAACCCAGGGTCCAGACCTTCCAATCGAAAGCCCGGCTTGTCCTTAACACGACGCTGGCTGCCGTATTTCTTGCAGCACTGGCGGGCTGCGGCAACAAGGGTGAGCTGTTCCGTCCGGAGGCCAGCGACACCGAGGCCGAAGCTGCGCAGCAAAGCTCCGGCGACAGCGAAGACCTCGAGGATGGAAACGACGGAGACAGCTCGATCTAATGACGGCGCTATCGGATTTGCCATTCACCAAAATGCATGGTCTGGGCAACGACTTTGTGGTGCTGGATGGTCGGGAGGAGACGCTGTCGCTCGATCCGGCGCAGCTGAGGTGGTTGGCCGATCGCCGCATCGGGATCGGCTGCGACCAGGTGCTGGTGCTAGAGAAGTCGCCGGCGCCCGATGCCGCGCGCTATCGAATCTTTAATCCTGACGGTGGTGAGGTCGAACAGTGCGGCAATGGCGTGCGGTGCGTCGCGCGCTGGCTGTATGATCGCGGCGAGCTCGGCGAGCAAAGCTCGCTGCTCAGCGCCGCCGGCCGGATGCAGGTGACGATTCTCGGGTCCGGCCAGGTGACCGTCGGCATGGGTGTGCCCGCGACTGATCCGGCCCTGGTGCCGGTGATCAGCGATGAGCCGGGGCCTGAACATGAGCTGACGGTGGCCGGCGCCGCGCACCGTTTTGTGGTGCTCTCCATGGGCAACCCTCACGCTGTCCTGGAGGTACCCGACGTCGACTCTGCGCCGGTGCTGGAGCTCGGCCAGGCACTGCAACAGCACCCCGCCTTTCCTAGACAGATCAACGTCGGCTTTGTCCAGGTGCTGGACAGCAGCCGGGTGCGGCTGCGAGTGTTCGAACGCGGCGCCGGCGAGACTCAGGCCTGCGGCAGCGGCGCGTGCGCCGCGGCGGCGGCGATGATTTTGCGGGAACGGGTCACAAGCCCGGTAAAGGTCGAGCTGCCCGGCGGCGCGCTGGGGATCGAATGGTCCGGCCCCGGGGCACAGGTTATGATGACGGGGCCCGCTGAGTACGCGTTCAGCGGCAAGATCGATCTCCACAGCTGACGACAACAGGGGCGGCTTACGCATGGCCATAGACGACAGCCAGGTTGCGCAATACCTGGCCGACAACCCAGATTTTTTGACGCGCCATTCGGAGCTGCTTGAGGTGCTTACGGTGCCGCACGACACCAGCGGATCGTCGCTGATCGAACGGCAGGTCGCCATGCTTCAGCAGGAGATCAGGCAGCAGCGGGGTCTGCTGGAGGAATACCGGACGGTTGCGAGCGAAAACCAGCAGATCCTCGAGCGGATGCATCGGGTGCAGCTCGAGATGGTTCAGAGTGAGTCACTGCAGGAGCTGCTGGACCGGGTCAGCCAACGACTCAGCGAGCAGTTTGGCTGTCGCCAGGTTTCGCTGGTGTTGGTCGACGGTGAGGGGTTGCCGGACCATCCGGTGCTGCGGACGCCGCGGGATGAACAGGCCCGCGCCGAACTGGCGGCGCTGACCGCGATCAGCGAGCCGCTTTGCGGACGTTTGAACCGCCGCCGCCGGGAGCTGCTGTTTGGCGATGCGGCGCCCGAGGTTCAGTCGGCCGTCTGCACGCCGCTCGATACTCAGGTAGCCATGGGCGTACTCGCGCTGGGGAGCGACAGCGAGGATCAGTTTCACCCGGGTATGGGAACGCTGTTTCTTAGTCTGATGGCCCAGACGCTCGGGCACTGTCTGGCTCAGCAGATGCCCGAAGCGCTGCAGCAGCAGGCCTGATGGCCACGCCGGCAGACCCTGCCGACAATGCGATCAGCCGTCAGGCGGCGCAGTTTCTGCAGCATCTCACCGACGAGCGTCAACTGTCTCCGCGCACCTGTCAGGCGTACCAGCGCGACCTAACGCGCCTCGCCGCCTTTGCCGACAAGGCGGGCTACGAAGAACCGAGTGAACTCGGTCCGGAGGAGATTCGCCGCTTCGCCGCCGGCATGCGGCGTGAGGGGCTGTCCGGCCGCAGCATCGCTCGCACGCTGTCAGCGCTTCGCAGCTGGTTCGAGTGGCTCATCCGGGAAGATCAGCTGAGCCTCAATCCGGCGCGAGGGGTCCGCGCACCCAAAGCGGCCAAACGGCTCCCCCGATCGCTCGACCCCGACGAAATCGAGCGCCTGCTGAGCTTTCCCGGTGATGATCTCCTGGCGCTTCGTGACCGCGCGCTGCTCGAACTGTTTTATTCCTCCGGCCTGCGTCTGGCGGAACTCGCCGCCCTTCGTTGGTCCAGCTTCACCGCAGACCTGTCGACCGTCAAGGTCACCGGCAAAGGCCGGAAGCAGCGGGTGCTACCGGTGGGCAGCAAGGCCCGCGAGGCGCTGATACGTTGGCGCAATGCTCGCCCGGCGACGGCCACTGACGCCGTGTTTGTCAGCGCGCGGGGCGCTGCGCTCAGCCACCGTGCCATCCAGAGCCGGGTCGCCCTTCGGGCTCGTCAGATGGGGCTGTGGCAGCGCGTTCACCCGCACATGCTGAGGCATTCTTTTGCCTCCCATCTGCTTGAATCGAGCGGTCAGCTGCGGGCGATTCAGGAGCTTCTCGGTCACAGCGATATCAGCACCACGCAGGTGTATACGCACCTGGATTTCCAGCACCTGGCCAAGGTCTACGACGCCGCCCACCCGCGCGCCAGAAGTAAGCCCGAAGGTTAGCGTCGCGCAGGTCGCCGCGGCAGCCAGCCGGCGGCGGCGCGATGTTGAAGCCGCCGCTTTCGGCCCCATCTCTCTCGTGTCACTACATTTCTTCGGGGCTTACACCCCACCCGGTTGTCGTTCTCTTCCACGCTTGCGTTCTTTTCCGACGGTCTGGAAGGGCTCATGGCCCGGGCGGCGAGCCCATAAGTCGAGCGAGGCCAAAAATAACCATGAATACGCGAGGAACAACGATCTGTTCGGTTCGCCGCGGCAATCACGTCGTGATCGGCGGTGACGGCCAGGTCACGCTGGGCAATACGGTGATGAAAGCCAACGCCCGCAAAGTGCGGCGGCTTTACAAAGACCAGGTGCTGGCGGGCTTTGCCGGAGCGACCGCAGACGCCTTTACGCTGTTCGAACGCTTCGAGGGCAAGCTGGAGAAACACTCCGGGCATATGGTGCGCGCGGCGGTGGAGATGGCCAAAGACTGGCGCACCGACCGTATGCTGCGCCGGCTGGAGGCGCTGCTGGCCGTGGCGGACGAGAACACGTCGCTCATCATCAGCGGCACCGGGGACGTCATCGAACCGGAAGACGGCCTGATTGCGATCGGCTCCGGCGGACCGTTCGCGCAGGCTGCGTGCCGCGCTCTGCTGGACGAAACCGAGCTGGCGCCGCGGGAAATTGTCGAGAAAGGCCTGCATATTGCTGCCAACATCTGCATCTACACCAACACCAACCTCACCATCGAGGAGCTGCAGTCATGAGCGCCATGACGCCACGTGAAATTGTCCAGGAACTGGACAAACACATCATTGGCCAGAACGACGCCAAGCGGGCGGTGGCCATTGCGCTGCGCAACCGCTGGCGGCGCATGCAGGTGTCCAAAGACCTGCGCGAAGAAATCACGCCCAAGAACATCCTGATGATCGGCCCCACCGGCGTTGGCAAAACCGAAATTGCCCGACGCCTGGCCGCGCTGGCGGGTTCCCCGTTCGTGAAGGTTGAGGCCACCAAATTCACCGAGGTGGGCTACGTCGGTAAAGACGTCGAATCCATCATCCGCGAGCTCGCGGACGTGGCCTTCAACCTGACCCGGGAGCAGGCCATGGCGAGGGTCCAGAGTCGGGCGGAAGACGCGGCGGAAGACCGCATCCTGGACGCGCTGCTGCCCCGGCGTCAGACGATGGGATTTGCGAACTCACCGACCGAGCCGGTCGGCGACAACGAGACCCGCCAGAAGCTCCGCCGCAAGCTGCGCGACGGCGAGCTGGACGACCGGGAAATCGAGCTGGAGATCGCCGCCAACGTCGGGGTGGAGATCATGGCGCCGCCGGGCATGGAAGAGATGACCAGCCAGCTCAGCGATATGTTCAAAAACATCGGCAACATGCGTACCCAGAGCCGCAAGATGACGGTTAAGGCCGCCCGCCCGGTGCTGATCGAAGAAGAGGCCGGCAAGCTGATCAATCAGGACGAGATCAAGCAGCAGGCGCTCGAGGCGGCGCAGGAAAACGGCATCGTATTCATCGACGAGATGGACAAGGTCTGTAAGCGCTCCGAGTACGGTGACGGCGGCAGCATCTCCCGCGAGGGGGTGCAGCGCGACCTGCTGCCGCTGGTGGAAGGGTCTACCGTCACCACCAAGTACGGCATGCTGCGCACCGACCACATTTTGTTTATCGCCTCGGGCGCTTTTCATCTGGCGCGGCCATCGGATCTCATTCCGGAGCTGCAGGGCCGACTGCCGATTCGGGTAGAGCTGTCGGCTCTGGCGGCTGAGGACTTCGAACGGATTCTGACGGAGCCAGACGCGTCGCTGACGCAGCAGTATGAGGCGCTGCTTGAGACCGAAGGCGTGAATCTCAAGTTTGAGAAAAGTGGGGTCAAGCGGCTGGCTGAGGTGGCGTTCCAGGTCAACGAGCGGACCGAAAACATCGGTGCCCGAAGGCTGCACACCATCATGGAGCGGCTGCTGGACAAGATCTCGTTTGAGGCGCCCGACCGCAGCGGCGACACCTTTTCGGTCAATGCTGGCTACGTCGACGAGCACCTGACCGAGCTGGTCAAAGACGAAGACCTCAGCAGATACATATTGTAAAGTAGGCCCATGAGCGCAATTCCCAAAGACGTGGTCAGCCCACAGCAGGACCAGAAGTTTGACTGGCGCGACCCGCTCGCGCTGGCAGGCCAGCTGGATGAAGAAGAAAACCAGATCGCTGAGGCGGCGCGGCAGTACTGCCAGGCGCGGCTCCAGACTCGGGTCCTGGACGGTTTCCGTAACGAGACCTTCGACCGGGACATCATGACCGAGATGGGCGAGCTGGGGCTGCTCGGCGTCACCGTGGCGCCGGAATACGGCGGTTCGGGCATGAGTCACGTGGCGTACGGTCTGATCGCACGGGAAGTGGAGCGGGTCGACAGCGGCTATCGCTCCGCCATGTCGGTGCAGTCGTCGCTGGTCATGTATCCGATCGAAACGTTTGCCACCGAAGCGATCAAGCAGCGGTGGCTGCCGAAGCTGGCGACCGGCGAAGCGGTTGGGTGTTTTGGTCTCAGCGAGGCAGACGGCGGGTCCGACCCGGGCGCCATGCGCACCAATGCCAAAAAGGTTGACGGCGGCTATCTGCTGAACGGCAGCAAGATGTGGATCACCAACTCACCGATCGCCGACGTGGCGGTGGTGTGGGCCAAGCTGGACGGCAAGATCCGCGGCTTTGTCGTTGAGCGCGGCATGGACGGTTTCACCACGCCGAAGATCGAAGGCAAGGTGTCGCTGCGGGCGTCGGTCACCGGCGAAATTGCCCTCAACGACGTGCTGGTGCCGGAAGAAAATCTGTTTCCTGAAGTCACCGGTCTGCGCGGCCCCTTCTCCTGTCTGAACAAGGCGCGCTACGGCATCTCCTGGGGCGCCATGGGCGCGGCGGAGTTCTGCTGGCAGGCTGCCCGTGACTACGCCATGGACCGGATTGTGTTCGGCAAACCCATCGCTGCAACCCAGCTGGTGCAGAAGAAGCTGGCCGACATGCAGACCGAAATTGCGCTTGGCCTGCAGGGGGCGCTGCAGCTGGGTCGGCTGATCGACAGCGGCGCCTTTGTGCCCGAGGCGATCTCGCTGATGAAGCGCAACAACTGCGGCAAGGCCCTGGCCATCGCTCGAGAGGCTCGCGATATTCACGGTGGCAACGGCATCACCGACGAGTATCACGTGATTCGCCACATGGTGAACCTCGAAACGGTCAATACCTACGAAGGCACCCACGACGTGCACGCACTCATCCTGGGTCGCGCGCAAACGGGCATTCAGGCCTTTTCTTAGCCTTTGGCCAAGAAGCAAAAGCTCAAAAACGAAGCGGAACTGTTTAAGGCGGCCCTGGCCGCCGGCGTGAAATACGCTGAAGACCGCAAGGTTGTGGAGTTTGAGCCCGGCGACTCCATGGCCGACAAAGCCCTCTACGTCTACCGACTCCTGGTGCACGACAAGCTGCTCGCGCCGCTGCCGGAAACCCAGGTTTCCCAGAAAGCCATCCGCCACCGCCTCGCGCTGTGGCATGCGCGCAACCTCCCCAAAGACGACCCTCTGCTGAAGTAGCGGCCGCATCGCTGCGGTCCCGGTAGCGAGGAGATTTCCTTCGACAATGAAGAAAGCCGCCTGTGGTGGGTACTATCCAGCACAACCACACAGGAATTTCTATCATGTCTATTCGAACTGTTGTGCTGCTGGCAGCCGTGCTGCTCGTTGGCGGCTGCGAAGCTGAACAACCGATTTCCACCGACGGCGGTCAACCGCTGTCGGTGATCCAGACTTATGAGGTGGAGGCCGGTACGGCCCGCGAAATCGCCACGGTGCTGCAGGAGCTGATCCACGATTTGGACGCCCGGGCTCGGGCTCTTGGCGACAATCTGGTGGTGGTCAGCGCGCCGGCGTCGCTTCAGCAGGGTGTTAGCAGCCTGATTAAGGAGTTTGAGCGCACGCCAGAAGCCGCGCCGGTGCGGGTGAGGCTGCACTACTGGCTGGTCGGTGGAAAGGCCTCGGATCAAGTTCAGGTTCCCGATACGCTGGGCTCGATCGCGGACGCGTTGACCACGCTCACCGACGCTGCCGGTCCGCTGGCATTTCGGCGGATCGACTATCTACAGCAGGTGCTCGCCAGCGGTCGCGGTGCTGGGTCTGTGCACGGCGCCGTAATGAACGCCGAGAGTCGAGTTGCGGTGTCTGACGGCAACATCGGCGTCGATCTGAATCTGCGGAAAAAGCAGCATCACGTGGGTGCCTACGTCGAGCTGGCCGACGGTGAGACAGTGCTGCTGGCGCAGATGGGCGCAGACGGGGAGGAGGATGAGACCCTGCTGTTTGTGGTGCGCGCGGAAACCTTCTGAACGGACCTTCCGTTGCTCCGGCAAGAGGATCTCGAGGCGCTGTTTGTGAAGCGGGAACGCTCGCTGTTCAACATCGCCCTGCGCTGGACCTTCAACGAAGCCCAGGCTGACGAGCTGGTGCAGGAGGCGTTTCTACGGGTCTGGCAGCAGCGTCGTCGCGTGGTGCCGGAAACCGCCAACGCCTACCTGTACCAGACGCTCAATCGCCTGGCGATGAAACTCGCCCGACGGCGCACCGTATGGCGGCGGGTAAAGACGCTTCTCGGTTCTGGAGACGCCAGCCAGGATTGGCTTTTGCCCGCTGACCAGTACGACCGAATCGAGGTGCAAGAAGCGATTCAGGCGCTGCCGGACGGTCAACGTGCCGTGCTGCTTATGGCGGAGTTTTCTGGGCTGTCTCAGAAGGAAATTGGCCAGGCGCTCAACTTACCGACCGGCACGGTGGGGTCACGCCGCCACGCTGCGCTTGCAAAACTCAAGGAGTTGCTCGATGGATGACAGGTTCGGTCTGAAAAACGTCGCGCCGCCGCCCGGTGGGCTTTCTCGGCTACAGCGCCGGCTAAGCCGCGAAAACCGCGAGCCGGCCAGGCTTGGTTGGATTGGGGTCGCTGCCGCCACGCTGCTCGCCGTATCCCGGGTGCTTCAGCCGCCGGCTTCCGAGGTCCCCGCATGGGCCCGGGATCATCCCAGGCTGAGGATCACCGACGGCGTCCAGTCGTCGCTGACGCTCAAGCAGGGGTCAGCGAAGCGCCTGGCCGCGTCGTCCGGCGTGACGGTCTATCTGGTAGACGTGACCGAACCCCGAGAGCTTGCCTCTACGGCCGGACCACCGGACTAAGCGTGCGTCAGTGTTCCGGCGTATCCCTGCTGCGGGCGTCAGAAATGAGGTGACTGATGATTCGCCAACCGTCGGGCCGCTATTCGAAGAAGCTAGCGAACAGCAGAATCCTGCGTGGGGCCATTGGGTAATCTACGGGTTGCTCTAAGAACTGAACGCGCCTGCTAGACAGACACACTCACGGGATTTTTGCCACATGGCAAGCGGGGCGGAGTTCCTGGCGCCCGGTCGACAACCGATTCAGGCTGAGCAACGTCAACCGCGGTTCCGCCGGCGGCGCTGGGGCTCAGGGCGTTTGGGCTTCGAACCCATCCGACAGAATTTCTTCGGGCAGACATTCGACCTGAACCGCCGCCAGTTCGGTGTCATAGGTGATGGCGGTGTAGCGACAGATCTGCTGGCCGCAGCTGGCAATGCGGCTAAAGGGGTTGACGGTCAGGGCGGGACAGCTCGCTGTGAGCGTGCCGAAAAGAAAAATCACGGTCATGAATGTTGGCCTCAGACAACTTGAGGCAGTCTAGTCAGCGAACCTTAACTTGCCGTTAAGTCGCAGTTAACCGACAAGAAGCGATCCCGAGGATCATTTCCAGATCAGTTCGGCGCTACCCCATGCCACCAGCCAACGTGCTCTCGGAAATGGTGTCGCAAAGTGTGCGGCAATTCGGATCGGCAACGATCGCTTTTTCCTCGCGCCGCAGGGAATCCCTGCCGTCGAACTGAACCGATGGTTGGCTTTTCGGCTGAACGCTACGGACGTTTGCTCGCCAGATGCGTGGCCACCAGCATGGCTAGGAGCACGGCGAGGTACAGCTGACCGATGATCGCCTCAACCGCGGCCAGCATGCGCGCACCGCTGCTGACCGGCGTGATGTCGCCGTAACCCAGGGTCGTTAGGGTGACGAAGCTGAAGTAAAAGGCGTGGTCTACGGACGCGTTGGGCGCGAGACCGTCGATGGCGTCGGGCGCCATGGTCACCAGCGCCCGATAGAGCAGAGCGAACGCCAGTCCAATCGTGAGATAAATGTTGATACCGCCGTAGATCACGTCTTTGCTGATATGTCTCCGCCGCCCAAATACATCTCGCGCCAGGACAAGAGACACAACGGCGAAGCAAGCGGCTCCAGAGAGTTGGGTCAGGGCTGCCGGAAGTCCCGTCAGTTGGAACCACACACCCGCCAGCGTTATCACGGAAAGCGCCCCGACGCTCGCGACCTGAACCAGGCTGTGGCTGACGCTCCAGACGGCTGCCAATATGACGGCGGTGAAGAGCCCTGGCAGCAGTGATCCGAGCTGGACAAACTCGGAGATCAACGGGCCGATCAACAGCATCCCCGCTATCGTTAGCGTGAGGGCCTGATAGCCGCCCTCACCAGGCTGCAAGCGCTTCGCGCTCACGGGTACGATGTCGGCCTGTCGGCGACCCAATGTGCCGCGCGATCAGCAGCAGGCTGAGCAGGAAGCCCGCTGGGTGCGTACCCGCACGCCGCCGAAGAGCTCAGATTCTTGTCGGTGTATTGATTCATGTTCTACTCGTCCTGTGCTGCCGGCGTGCCCGCAGCGGCAGTGTACCTTTTGTGTCATTTTTCCGATTGCGGGATGTTAGGCCCACCGGCGCTATTCGAGACTTCGGCGAGGTCTGCAAGCCGCTTGCGGCCCCCGCCGGTGTAGACGAGGTGGTTATGAGGAGAGGAATCGTTGACCCGTCTTAGGCCTTACCCGACTCGCTAGCGATCAATTGCCGCAGCCGCGCTTTTCTTAGTGCTGTGCTCGGGGCCATCGGGGGCGGAGGACTACAGTCGCCAGAAAAGATAGCCACAGAGAAGGCTGAGCGCGACGGCTGGCTCCGGCAGATGAGCATGGCGTCGAGCGAACTGACACTCGGCATTTTTTGGGTCCTGCACAAACCTGTAGCTGCTAGAGCTGGTTCTCGATCGGCAGCAGAGAGAGGAAAAAGCTGCTGAGGCGGCGTCCAACGCCAGCTTCCGGCTCGCTGCCGCGATGCTCACTGTTCCAGCTCAACCGATCGCGCTCGTCCAGAGTCAGCCGCCAGCTCCGCTCGGCCGCAAGCTGTTCTTCAATGGCGTCCGCAAGCTGGCCGGCGAGCGCCGGACTCTCAATGATGAGAGCCATTTCCGTGTTCAGCGCCGCTGACCGGGGGTCGAGATTGAACGTCCCGACAAAGGCAGTCCGGCGGTCAAAGACCGCCACCTTGCTGTGGATACCCCAGGTGCCGGGTCTTTTTGGCTGGGAGGGCTTCAGCTCATAAAGCTCAAGGCCGTTGCGGAGCAGCGGCTTGCGGTATTTGCCGTAGCCCGAGTGGGCAATCGCATGGTTGTTGGAGGCGAGCGAGTTGGTTGAAATTGTGACCTTCGTGCCGCTTTCGACCAGCTGTCCGAGCCCCTCGACGCCCGCCTTACCGGGAATGAAATAGGCGGACTGAAGAATCACGCTGTCGCTGGTGTCCCGAATCAGATCGCGCAGGGCCGGCAGCACGTTGGACTGGTAGCGCTTCGGATTGTCCACCTTGCCCGGGTCATCGACCACCAGCCTGGCCGGCGCCCAGTGAAACAGCGGCAGCGACTCGGACAGAATTTCTCTCGGGTCATCTTCGGTGACGGCGGCAAAATAGCCCTGGCTGAGCAGATCCTCGTAGCTGGTGACGGCCCTGGACCCTGCCAGTGCGGCGACCGGGTAGGCCGAGGAGCTGTTCCAGTACGCGTCGAAGCTGGCCGACACCTCGGGGACAATGGGGCCCACCGCCACAACCTCGCTGTCAAAAAAGTTGAAGTCCTCATCCTGGTCAAAGTATTCGTCGCCGATATTGCGTCCGCCCAGAATGGCCATCTGATTGTCGACCGCAAAAATCTTGTTGTGCATGCGGCGGTTAATCTGCCCGAAGCGAAACGCCAGCTCGGTCAGCTGGCGAAGCGGCGCAAACCTTTTTCGGGTTTTCTTCGGATTGAAATAACGCACTTCGATGTTGGGGTGCGACGAAAATCGTGCTACCTCGATGTCGCGCCCGGCCTCAAAGATATCGTCGAGCAGGATGCGCACCCGGACGCCCCGGTCGGCCGCGCGTACCAGCTCGGCGGCGAGCTCCCGCCCGGCGCGGTCCCGGTTCCAGAGGTAATACTGGAGGTCGATCGACCGTTCAGCGACACGGCAGAGCTGGATCCGGGCGTCCAGTGCATTCCCACCGTCGAGCAGCAGCAGGAACCCGGACAGGCCGGGATGGGCCGACTGCTGGGGCGCCAGAATTTCAGCTAGCGGCGTGTCTTGTGTGTTCTCCGGGGCATAGCTGGCAGGCCGCTGTGATTCGTCGATTCGCAGCGACGCACAGCCGGTCAACAGCAGCGAAAGTAAGACCAGGGCCAGTGGCCAGGGGGCCCGGTGCTGGTGTCCTGGTGTGGGGTCGCCGAAGGCGTTGAAAGGACGCGTTGCGCTGATCACAGCGCGAGTGTCTCACGCCTATCGGCTGACCTGAAGGCAAGGCCGGCCAGGTTGGGGCCTAGCGAGGTCAAACGATCTTGTGCGCCGCGTCCGGCCGCCTGGCTTTTCCGGCATAATGCGCCAATGGTCCAGCCCCTGCGCGATACAGCGCTGTTTCTCGACGTTGACGGCACGCTGCTGGAAATCCAGGATCAGCCCGATGCGGTGATCAGCAACCCCTCATTGACCGACCTGCTGCTAGCTCTGGCGCAACGTCTCGGCGGCGCACTCGCCCTGGTGAGCGGCCGTCCTATCGACGAAATCGATCGGATTTTTGCACCGCAGGTTTTCTGCGCGGCCGGCGGACACGGCGTTCAGGTAAGGCTACCGGATGGATCGCTCGAAACCCATCCGACCCGTCTTCCGGCTTCGACCGTCCAGCTTCTGCAGGACGGGTTAAAGGGGCATTCCGGTACGTTCCTGGAGCGCAAAAGCCACGGGCTGGCGCTGCATTATCGCGCCAATCCGCAAGCCGGCGAGGCGGTTCGGCGACTCGCTGACGGGGCGCTGGAAGACCTGAGCCGGCGAGGTGAGCAATTTGAACTGCTGTCGGGCAAAATGGTGGTTGAGCTGGTTCCGCATGACGTCAATAAAGGAGGCGCCATCAATCGCCTGATGCAGCACCCCATTTTTGCCGGCAGAGCGCCGGTTTTTGTCGGTGACGACGTCACCGATGAGTATGGATTCAGCGCCGTGAACTCGCTGGGTGGTCAATCGCTCAAAGTCGGGCCGGCGGATACCCCTACAGCGGCGCGCGAACAGCTCGAAGACGTCGCGGCGGTGCACCGCTGGCTGAGCAGCCTGCTGGAGTCGGCCGCATGAGTCATCTGAAGGTTGGAGTCATCGGTAACTGCCAGATCGCCGCGCTGCTCGACGAGACCGGTGACATGGTCTGGTGCTGTATGCCACAGCTCGATGGTGACCCGGTGTTTTGCCGCTTGCTGCGATCCGACGAGCAGGGAGAGCTGCCGGGTTTCTTCCGCGTCGAGCTGATCGACTTCAGCCACAGCGAGCAGGATTACCTGAGCAACACGGCGATCCTGCGCACGACGCTTTACGACACCCACGGAAACGGTGTTGAGCTGACCGACTTCGCGCCCCGGTACGGCTATCTGGGCCGAACCTTTCGGCCGGTGATGCTGCTGCGCCGTTTGCGGCCGCTCGGCCGACCCCGCATCCGGGTGCAGCTTCGGCCGGCCACGAGTTACGGCGCTGCTGCCTGCAAAACCACTCACGGCAGCAACCACATTCGCTATGTGGGAGAGGACCAGGTTTTGCGGCTGACCACCGATCTGTCGCTGACCCACGTGCTGGAAGAAACCCCTTTTGTGCTCGATAAGGCCCAGCACATGGTGCTTGGCCCCGACGAGTCGATTCCGGAGTCCGCGGGCGATACGTTCCACAACCACTACCGGGGCACACGCGACTATTGGCAAACCTGGAGCCGCGGCCTGTCGATACCGTACGAGTGGCAGCAGGCGGTGATCCGCGCGGCGATCAGCCTCAAGCTGTGTACATTCGAGGATACGGGTGCGGTGATCGCGGCGATCACAACCTCGGTTCCGGAGGCGGCCGACAGCGGTCGCAACTGGGACTATCGATTCTGTTGGCTCCGTGACAGCTATTTTGTGGTGCAGGCGCTGAACCGGCTGGGCGCCACCGGCACGATGGAGAGCTACCTGCGCTACATCTTGAACGTGGTTGCCGAAGCGGGGGAAGAGGAGCTGAAGCCGCTGTACGGGATTCGCGGTCACTCCAACACGGACGAACGGATTGTCGAGTCGCTTGACGGCTATCGCGGCATGGGCCCGGTGCGCATCGGAAACCAGGCTTATGAGCAGGTTCAGCACGACGTTTACGGAGCTGCGGTACTTGCAGCGACGCAGTATTTTGTTGACAGCCGGCTGATTAATCCGGGCGGCGAAGAGGAGTTCCGGCGGCTCGAGGCGCTGGGACACTGGGCGGAAAAGAAGTTTGATCAGCCGGACGCAGGCCTCTGGGAGTACCGGGGGCGGCAGCGCGTTCATACCTTTTCCTCCATGATGTGCTGGGCCGCCTGCGACCGGCTGGCCAAGATCGCGAAGCACCTGCAGCTGCCCGATCGTGCCGCTCACTGGCGCCGGTCAGCCGACCACATCCATGACGTGATCCTGACCATGGCCTGGGATGAAAATCAGCAGGCTTTTACCGAAAGCTTTGGGCGCCCGGAGATGGACGCCAGTTTGCTCACGATGCACGATCTGGGATTCCTGGCGGCTGATGACCCGCGTTTTGTGAGCACCGTTGAGCGGATTGGCGAGACGCTCAAACAGGGCAAGCATCTGTTTCGCTATCGCGCGGCTGATGATTTTGGTGAGCCGGAAAACGCTTTCAATATCTGCACCTTCTGGTACATCGACGCGTTGGCGGCCATCGGGCGCCGGGATGAGGCGCGAGAGCTGTTTAAGAACATGCTGGCGTCGCGCAACCCGCTGGGCCTGCTGTCCGAAGATATCGACCCGGTTTCCAACGAACTCTGGGGCAACTTCCCCCAAACCTACAGCATGGCCGGGGTGATCAACGTCGCCGTGAGGCTGAGTAAACCCTGGGACGAGGCCTTGTGAGATGAGTCGACCCGGACGGCTGATCATCGTGTCCAATCGGGTCGCCAAGCCAAAGCGGCGCGGTGCGGCTGCCGGCGGTCTCGCGGTGGGCATCCTCGGCGCGCTCAAGGAAGCTGGCGGCATGTGGTTCGGCTGGAGCGGCAAACTCACCGACCGGGAAACCCGCGACCCGGTCATCAGCCGCAGCGGCAACATCGAGTACGCGACCGTTGATCTCAACGACCGCGACTACGAGCAGTACTACAACGGATTCTCCAACCGGGTGCTCTGGCCGGTCTGCCACTACCTGCTGTCGTTTGTGAAATATGAATCGGCCGACTTCGATGGCTACCGTCGGGTCAACACGGTGCTGGCCCGCAAGCTGGCGGCGCTGGTCCAGCCTGATGACGTGATCTGGGTGCACGACTATCACTTGATACCGCTGGCGGCGGAACTGCGCGCGGCCGGCATCAGCAACCCCATCGGGTTTTTTCTGCACGTGCCTTTTCCGAGCTACGAGGCGTTTCGAGCCGTACCCAACCACGAGTATCTGCTGCGCAGCCTGTGTGCCTACGACGTAGTGGGCTTCCAGACCCAGCGCGACCTGGCCTGCTTCCAGCAGTCGGTGACCCAGCCTGACATCGGCGGCGCGTTGCTGCCCAGCGGCGACATCGAGATCGGGGGCGGCCGACTCAAGGCCGACGTTTTTCCGATCGGCATCGACGTCGACGAACTGCAGGACCTCTCACTCGCTGCGCAGTCAATGAGCCAGGTCCGGAGCCTCGTGCGAAGCCTCGCCGGACGGGACCTGATGATCGGCGTCGACCGGCTGGATTACAGCAAGGCGCTGACCCAGCGCCTGCGGTCTTATGAGCGGCTGCTGGAAAAGTACCCCAACACCCAGTCCAACCTGACCTACCTGCAGATCGCTCCGCCGACTCGCACCGGAGTTCGGGCCTACGAAGAAATTCGGGCTGAGCTGGAGCAGGCTTCGGGCCGCATCAACGGCCGCTTCGCTGAAGCCGACTGGGTGCCGATCCGCTATCTGAACAAAGGCGTGGACCGCAAACGGCTGATGGGCTACTTCCGCAACGCGGCCATCGGCCTGGTGACGCCGATTCGTGACGGCATGAATCTGGTCGCGAAGGAGTACCTTGCGGCTCAGGACCCGGAAGATCCCGGCGTACTGGTGTTGTCAAGTCTGGCCGGGGCCGCCCAGGAGCTCCCCGAAGCGGTATTGATCAATCCATACGACCGCGATGCGGTGGCCGACGGCATAGGGACAGCGCTGAATATGTCGCTTGAGGAGCGCTGCGAACGGCATGACGTCATGCTGCGGACCCTGAGGCGCAATGACATCGTGGCCTGGCGATCACGTTTCGTTGAGGCGCTCCACGGTCGTTAGCGCCTCACCGGCTCCCAGGCCGGAAATCCGCCCCGTCCGGCGTCGGATCGCGCTAGACTTGGCGGATTGGCGGCCCGCAGGCCCACATCACATCTCAGGAGGCTGTTACACCCATGAAACGTATGATCATGATCTGGCTGATCGCGGCCACATGGCTGGGCGGGTATTGCCTGTCCGCTAACGCCGAAGACAACGCGGTGCTCGTGTTTGGCGCCACCGGCGGCACCGGACTGGCGACCGTAGAACGGCTGCGTGAGCGCGGTATTCCGGTGACGGCTTTTGTCCGGCCGACCTCCAATCGCGAGAAACTGACGCCGATGGGCGTTTCCTTTGCCGTCGGCGACGCGTTGTCTGCCGAGGACGTGGAAAAGGCGGTTGCGGACGGCAGCTTTATGGCGATCGTCAGCGCGATCGGGGGCCGACCCGACCAGCCTCGTCCAGATTTCACCGGCGTTCAAAACATGGTGGACGCGGCCAAGAAGCACGGCGTTAAACGAATGGTCCTGGTCAGCTCGATCGGCGCGGGGGATGACGCGCGGGAAAAACCGGCTCCGGACGCCGGCTTCTTCAAGACGATCCTGCACGAAAAAACGTTGGGTGAAGACTATCTGATCGCCAGCGGCATGGATTACACCATCATCCGGCCAGGCGGGCTTCGAAGCGAGCCGGCCACTGGTAACGGGCAGCTCAGCGAAGCACCGACGATGGGCATGATTCACCGCGAAGACGTTGGCGCCCTCATTGTGCAGACGCTGATGGACCCGGCCGCCAATGGCAAGGTTTATCACGCGATCGACCCAAACCTGAAGCGCGAGGAGCGCTAGGCTACCGGGAGACCAGGCGCCAACGCGCGGTCCGGGTGGCCCGGCTCTGAAGGGCGCGGATGCAGTCTTATGACGTAGTCGTTTTGGGGGGCGGCGCGGCTGGATTGATGTGTGCCGTCACCGCCGGCTGTCGCGGCCGCCGGGTGCTGGTGCTGGAGGGGTCTAACCGCATCGGCAAAAAGATTCTGATGTCCGGGGGCGGACGCTGCAACTTTACCAATCTCAATACCCGCCCGGCCCATTTTCTGTCGGCCAATCCACACTTCTGTAAATCGGCCCTGAGCCGCTACAGCCCGGAAGAGTTTGTTGACCTCGTGGAGGCCCATCAGATTGCTTACCATGAGAAAACGGCTGGCCAGCTTTTTTGCGACGAGAGCTCGAAGCAGATTGTGGCGATGCTCAAGGCTGAATGTGACGCCGCTGGCGTCCAGATCGAGACCCAAAGCGCTATTACCGACGTTACGTCGCAAGCGGACGGCTATCAGGTGAGCTGCCGACTTGGGGAGATTCGCTGTGAATCGCTGGTGGTTGCGACCGGAGGGCTTTCCATTCCGCGAATGGGCGCCAGTGATTTTGGGTTCAGGCTGGCGCGTCAGTTTGGTCTCAAAGTCCGGCCAACCCGGGCGGGCCTCGTCCCTTTTACGTTTTCCGGAAAGGTGGGCGAGATGGTGGCCCGGCTGTCGGGCGTTTCCATCGCCAGTTCGCTGTCCTGCGGCCCGGCGGTGTTCGACGAAAACCTGCTGTTTACGCACCGGGGGCTTAGCGGCCCGGCTGCGCTTCAGCTCTCCAGCTATTGGCGGGAAGGACAGCAGGTCTCGGTAAACCTGCTGCCGGACCTCGCACTGCCGGAGGTATTCTTGACGCGTAAGGGTGATGAGCCCAGGCAGCGCTTGCGAACGCTGCTCGGCCGCTGGCTGCCCAAAGCCCTGGTGAACGAGCTGCAGCGCGACTTCTGGCCAGCGCTCGCGGAGTCGCCGCTAGCTGAAATTGCCGACCAGAAGCTTCGAGAGCTTGCTCGAAGGCTCAGTGATTGGCAGCTGCTGCCCTCAGGTACCGAAGGCTACCGAACCGCGGAGGTGACCCTGGGCGGCGTGGATACCGATGAGCTGTCTTCCACCACGATGGAATGCCGGCACCACGCCGGTCTTTTTTTCATCGGTGAAGTGGTCGACGTCACCGGGCATCTCGGGGGATTCAACTTTCAGTGGGCCTGGGCATCAGCCGTCGCAGCGGGCCGGGTTGTTTAGCTAATGTGACAGGGCACTAAACGATTGGGCAGGCCAAAAAAAAAGCAGGGCCGATTGGCCCTGCTTTGCTTAAGCTCTTTCGAGCCGCCCATTACCGCTGCCATGAGGCAGCGGACGGACCGCATTAGATGACGGTGATGTTGTCCGCCTGCAGGCCCTTCTGGCCCTGAGTTACGGTGAACTGCACCTTCTGACCTTCGATCAGGGTGCGATGGCCGTCGCCATTGATCGCTTTGAAGTGGGCAAACACGTCAGGACCGGACTCCTGCTCGATGAAACCATAACCTTTAGCGTCGTTGAACCATTTAACGGTGCCGGTGGTAGTAGACATAAAACTTCCTATTTGGGATTAATCAATAACATGGCCGCCAAAGCGGCCGGAAAACGGCTGGATCTTTTGCTTTTACTTATGACAAACAGGACGAGGTACTACAGAGGTGCCATCGAAATGGAATACATAAATATCGGGCTAAATCTACGAGCCGAGAGCAAAATACACTGCTGCGGGTGAAAGTCAATGAATATCTTCACATTTGTGAAGCCCGAATTGACATTTTGAGCGCGGGCCGAAATTGCGAACTCGCCGTCGCCGGTCAATCTGGCGGCAGGCCCCGCCAGGCCTTATCCTTGCGCCATGGACCAGCCCGTACCGACCGATATCACGCTGCACCAGAGTTCGCGAATGCTGGAGGTGGCGTTTGATGATGGTCAGTGCTTTGAGCTGCCGTGTGAGTATCTGCGCGTGCATTCGCCGTCAGCCGAAGTTCAGGGACATGGACCCGGCCAGCGAGTGCTGCAGACCGGCAAGCGGGATGTCAATATTATGAACGTGGTTCCGGTGGGCAATTACGCGGTGGGTTTACACTTTTCCGACGGCCACTCGACCGGGCTCTACTCCTGGAAAACCCTATACGATCTCGGCACAAACCATGAGCGATACTGGCAGGCCTATCTCGATGAGCTGGCGGCTGCTGGCGCGAGCCGCGAATCCTGACCCAAGGCCCAAAACGCACCCCGATGAATAAACCTCTAGAGCCGTCCGGCGCCGGAACCGAAACCACACACTTCGGTTTCCGCGACGTGCCGGTGGCGGAAAAACAAGCGCTGGTCGGTGAGGTGTTTACCTCTGTTGCATCCCGCTACGACCTCATGAACGATTTGATGTCCCTCGGCATTCATCGTCTGTGGAAGCGCCATTTTGCGACGACGGCTCGGGTGCGGGCTGGCGCCAAGGTGCTCGACCTGGCGGGCGGGACCGGGGATATCGCTTCGCTGCTGTATCCCAAGCTGGGAGAGTCCGGTTCGGTGGTCGTCGCCGACATCAACGCTGCCATGCTCGACTGCGGGCGCGACCGGCTGCTGGACGAAGGCAAGCATCGCCGAAGCCACTTCATCCAGGCGAATGCGCAGGCGCTGCCGTTTGCCGACAAATCGTTTGACCTGGTGACCATGGCGTTCGGGCTGCGTAACGTCACTGACAAGGACGCGGCCCTGCGCAGTATCTATCGGGTCCTCAAACCCGGCGGTCGGATCATGGTGCTGGAGTTTTCGCAGCTGCGCCCGGCGCTGCTGCGGCCCGCCTACGACTGGTACTCTTTTAACGTGCTGCCGGCACTGGGCTCTCGGGTTGCTGGTGACGCGGACAGCTATCGCTATCTGGCTGAGTCGATCCGCAAACACCCCGATCAGGCGACCCTAGACGACATGATTGCGGAGGCAGGATTTGTGCTCGGCGGACACCGCAATCTGAGCGCCGGACTCGTCGCGATTCACCACGGTGTCAGACCATGAGCGAGCTCCGCGAAGCAGCTGCCAGCGATCGCTCACAACGCCTGGCTGATGGCATCAACCGCCTGCTGGCTCGTTTTCTGAAGCTGGACCCGGAAGTGAGCCGAAAGCTACGCTCGCTGGAAGGCCGGTCGCTGGCGGTGACCCTGGACGGACCGGACCTGTCGTTTTACCTGCGCTGCGATGACCGCCAGCTCAGGGCGGTGCCGGGTCTGCCCGATGCGCCGGGCGCGGTGCTGAAGGCGACCCCGGGGGCGTTTATGGCGCTGGCCGCTAGCGGCGGGACCGGGGCCGTCGGCAAGGTTTCGGTTGAGGGAGACGCGGAAACCGCGCGCCGTTTTCAACAGTTTTTCACGGACCTGAGCCCGGATTGGGAGGAGGCGCTGACCTCGCTGTTTGGCGACGTGATGGGCTTCCAGGTTTCCCAGTTTATGGAGCGCGGCTTGTCCTGGCTCAAGTCCGCCGGTCGGGGACTTTCCGAAACGGGCAGTGAGTACCTGCGCGAAGAAAGCCGACAGCTGGTCACCCGGCCTGAGATGGAGCTGTTTTTGGATGCGGTGGACGACCTGCGGGAAGACGTCGACCGACTGGAGGCCAGGATTCGGGCCCGGCGTCGCCGGGCGGACTGAACGTGATTCGCTTCAGGCAGATTCGTCGGCTGGCCGGCATAGCGTCGGTGCTGGCAAAGTACCGGCTGGAAGACGTGCTGGCGAAAACGAGTCTCGCCCGGCTGGCGAGACTTATCGCCTTGGTACAGCCGTGGCGCGCCAAGGCCACCGATGAGCCGCTCTGGCGCCGGCTGCGGATGGCGCTGGACGACCTGGGCCCGATCTTCGTCAAGCTTGGGCAGATGCTCTCCACGCGCCGCGACCTCCTCCCGAAAGACATCGCCGACGAGCTGGCTCTCCTGCAGGACCGCGTCGCCCCGTTTCCCGGTGACCAAGCCCGAGCCGCGGTGGAAAAGGCCCTGGGCCAGCCAATCAGTGAAGTGTTTTCCGAATTCCAGGACGAGGCGCTGGCTTCAGCATCCGTGGCCCAGGTGCACGCCGCGGTGCTGGCCAATGGCGACGAAGTTGTCGTTAAGGTGCTTCGGCCGGGCATCGCCGCGCGGGTCCGGCGAGATCTTGAGCTGATCAATATCCTCGCCATGATGGTGGATCGTTTCTGGACCGGGGCGGCCAACGTTCGTCCCGTGGAGCTGGTGGCGGAACTGGCCGGAACCCTGCACAACGAGCTGGATCTGCAGCGTGAGGCAGCCAACGCGTCGCAGCTGAAGCGCAACTTCACCGGCGACCGGGAACTCTACGTCCCATCCATTTACTGGGACTATACGTTTCGTCAGGCGATGGTGATGGAGCGGGTCTACGGTATTCCTATCGACAACGTTGAGGCCCTGCGCGAGGCCGGCGTCAATATGAAGCTCCTGGCTGAACGGGGCAACCGCATTTTTTACACCCAGGTCTTCCGGGATAACTTTTTTCACGCTGATATGCACCCCGGGAATATCCTGGTGGACGCAACCGACCCGGCGGATCCGACCTACATCGCCCTCGACTTTGGGATCGTCGGCAGCATGCCGTCCGAACACCTCTACTACCTTGCGGAAAACTTTCTGGCGTTTTTCAACCAGGACTATCGCCGTGTCGCCGTGCTCCACATGGAGGCGGGCTGGATTCCAGCCGATTCACGCATCGACCAGGTCGAGTCGGCGGTGCGCGCGGTGTGCGAGCCGCAGCTCTCTAAGCCGCTGGCCGAAATCTCCATAGCGCAGGTGCTGTTCCAGCTCTTCGACGTGGCGCGGCAATTCCAGCTGACCGCACAGCCGGAGCTGATCCTGCTGCAAAAGACGCTGCTCAACATCGAAGGCGTCGGGCGCCAGGTCTACCCCGAGCTGGATATCTGGACCACGTCGAAGCCGGTGTTGGAAAAGATCATGGCCGACCGGTTGGGCGTTGATGCGGCCACCAAGGATCTGCAGGAACACCTGCCCGCCTGGCTGGCGCGGGCCCCTAGGGTCCCCGGCATGCTGTTTGATTCGCTGGAGAAGATCAGTGCCGGCAAGCTCGAGACGCGGCTCAAAAGTGACGATCTCAAGGCCATCAGCAACCTGATTCAGCAGCGGAGCAACAACACGGCGTGGGCGGTGTTTGCGGCGGGCTTTGCCATGATCGCGACCCTTCTGGGGCTGTTTGGGCAGCCGCACACCCAGGTCCTGGGCATGTCGCTTTGGCCGACGCTGTCCGGCCTGGCGGCCGTTTGGTGCGGCTGGCGCGCGATCCGCAGCTAGCCTTCCGCTACTCCAGATTTTGGATAACGGTGAGCACCGCTTGACGACAACGGTTCAGCGTTTCGTTCAGCGCCTGATCGGCCTGCTCCGCCGCCGTTCGGTTTTCACCGCGCAACGTGTCGACCGACGTTGACCAATCATCCAACAGGGCTTGCATCGTCTGCGGCACCGGCTCAGGCAGCAGCATGCTCAGCGTATGGCCTGCCTTCAGCTCACCCCAGCCGTCCACCCACAGCTCGGTGCGCCTGTCGGTGGGATAGACCATCGCGTTGACCACCGACTGGAACTGCTCGAGATGGTTGATGACCTCGAAGGCCGCATGTCGCAGGTTGCGCTGCTGCTCGGTGGTCTCGTTGCGCCAGGTGTTGTAGCTGAGGCTGCAAACGGCAATCGCCAGGCTGATCAGCGCCACGGCGTTGCGCTGGAGCTGGGCGGCGAAGGACGACCGCGGCGCCGCGTCCGCGTCCGTCGGCGTCTCTCCGGCGCTGCTCATGGCCGGTGTTTGCCGCCGTCCCAGCCGCCGGACGCGAGCACGCGATCGCCCATGCGGGTTGGCGACTCTTCGATTTCGGTTGCCATGGAGTCATTCCAGCGATTGAGAAATCCATAGAGGCAAACGGCGCCCAGAATTTCGCAGATCTGATTGTCGGTCCAGTGCTCGCGCATGCGCTCCATCAGAGGCTCGTCGACCGCGTTGGGCACAGAACCCGCCGCCAGCGCGTAGTCCAGCGCAACCCGCTCAGCCTCGGTGTAATGATCGCTGGTCTGGTAGTCCCAGATTGCGTCGATTTTGGCCTGACTGATCCCGTGGATTTCAGCCGCCACCAGCGAGTGAGCTTCGCAATACTGACAGCCCGCCGCCCGGCTGGCGAAGTGAGCGATCAGCCGCATGAAGCCCAGATCGACCTCACCGTCAGGGTCCATCACGGCGTTGGTCAGCGCCCCGAATCCTTCGACCATCTTCGGCTTCCGCTGCATGGTCTTAAGGCTGTTGGGCACAAATCCCAGAATGCGTTCAAAGGTCTCAAAGGTGTCGGCAAGCTCCGGCGTGGTCGACGTCGGCAGAGGGGTCATATGAGCCATGGGAAGGGTTCTCCAGTTGAACAGATTGGGGGTTTTCGGGGCCCTTGGCGCGAGTTCGGCAGGCCGATATGATGCGCCAATTTGGGGGCAGCGATGAACAGCGGGCATTGTAAGCGAATCTGTTTGTGGTCGGGGCCCCGCAACGTGTCGACGGCTGTGCTTTACGCCTTTGACCAGCGCCAGGACACGGTGGCGGTGGATGAGCCGCTTTACGGCCACTACCTGAGCACCTCCGGGGCCGATCACCCCGGGGCGGAGAAGATTCTGCCGCTGCTTGAGCACGATGGGGAAAAGGTGATTCGGGAAACGGTGCTGGGTCCCTGCGAGAAGCCGGTCCTATTTCTTAAGCTGATGGCTCACCACCTGCCGGGCCTGGACCGCGCCTTTATGGATCACACCAGCAACGTGATCTTGACGCGAAACCCGCGAGAGGTGCTGGCGACGCTTCGCTTCCAGGTGAAACATCCCACCATGGCCGACGCGGGCTATGACCAGCAGGTGGCGCTGCTGGAGCGCTATCCCGGGATGCCGGTGCTGGACGCCAAGCAGCTGCTGCTCAATCCGGCAGCGGTGCTTCGCGAGCTGTGCGACCGGCTGAGCCTGCGCTTTAATGAGGCCATGCTGAGCTGGCCCGAGGGCCCCAAAGCCTGCGACGGACCCTGGGCACCGTATTGGTATCACAACGTCCACAAGTCCCGGGGCTTTGCGCCCTTCCAGCCGTCCGCCAAGATTATGCCGGCTGAGCTGGAACCGCTGCTCAAGGAATGCCAGCCGCTATACGAAACGCTGCTCGAGCGGGCGATCCGCGCCCCCGATCTGGAGTCCACGAAATGATTGAAAGAGAACAGCTTCTACCCGAGCTGAGCGACCCGCGCAACGCCGATATCCTGGTTCACGTGGCGGGCCGGCTGCTGTCCAGGCAGGAGGCCCGCGTATCGGTTTTCGATTCGGTGGTGCAGGGCGGGGATGCGGTTTGGGAAGGCCTGCGGGTCTATGACGGCCGGATCTTCATGCTCGATCCGCACCTCGATCGCCTGATCGATTCGGCGAAAGCGCTCGCCTTCGCGGGTGTGCCCGGTCGGGACGAGATCAAGCAGGCCATCTTCGAGACGCTCGAGGCCAACGGCATGCGCGACGGGGCGCATATCCGGCTGACGCTGACTCGGGGGGAGAAGATCACCTCCGGCATGAGTCCCGCCTTCAACCGCTTTGGCCCAACGCTGATCGTTCTGGCGGAGTGGAAGCCGCCGGTCTACGACAACGCGGCGGGTATTCGCCTGATCACCTCAGCGATCCGGCGCAACACCAGCCAGTGCCTGGACTCCAAGATTCACCACAACAACCTGCTCAATAACATCCTGGCCAAAATTCAGGCCAACGTGGCTGGCGTCGACGATGCGCTGATGCTGGACGTGGCGGGATTTCTGTCTGAGACCAATGCCACCAACGTGTTTGTGGTGCACGGGGACAAGCTGCTGACACCGCACGCAGACTCCTGTGTTCCCGGTGTAACCCGGGCGACTGTGCTCGAGCTAGCCGGCGAACTGGGAATCCCGACCGAGGAGCGCAACGTGTCGCTCACCGAAGCGCATGCCGCTCAGGAGATGTTCACCACCGGCACCATGGGCGAGCTGTCGCCGGTGATCGAGCTCGACGGTCGGCAAATCGGCGACGGCGGCTGCGGGGCCGTTACGCGCCAGCTGCAGGACGAATACGCAAGCCGGACCCGTTCGCTGGGCGAACCACTCCCGTTCTGATGGGTCCGGCAAAAACCAGGACCTGGCGCACCGATTGAGCGGATGCCGTGGGCTATACTCGACGCTGACTTGAACGAGGCACAGGTCATGAAAAGAACCCTGACGCGCGCCGCGGTACTGCTGGTCCCGATGGTGCTGGTTGCGGGCTGCTTTAAGCAGCCGACCAAAGAAGAGCTGTGGGAGGCCGACACGGCGCGGCGCGAGCAGTGTGACGAGATGTTAAAGGAACTGCAGAACGCCAAAGATCGACCGCTGATCCGGCTGACGCTCCAGGAAAACTACAACCAAACCTGCGTTAACAACTACCCGGATCCACCAGGCTGACGACCCCCTTGGAGCTGCCTTTTGCCCCAGCCTGCGAGCGAAACCAGGAGCCAATCCGGCAGGCGTTGAGCAAGGTCTTTCCCCGGACGGCGCACATCCTGGAGCTGGCGTCCGGCACGGGTCAGCACGGGGTCTACTTCGCTCGCCACCTTGCCCATCTCACCTGGCAGTGCACAGATCTTCAGTCCGTGCTGCCCGGCCTTGGCGCCCGGATTAAGCAGGCGGGGCTGCCCAACCTGCCGCCGCCGCTGGCGGTCGACGTGAGTTGCCCGGACTGGCCTCAGACCTCGCCTGAGCTGGCGGCGGACGGGATCTTCGCCTGCAATATCCTGCATATCGCTAGCTGGCAGGCAGCGGTAACCCTGTTTGCGGGGTGCGCACGGCTGCTGGACGCCGGGTCCACCCTGGCCATCTACGGGCCTTTCAATGAGAACGGTTTCACCTCTGAGGGCAACGCCTCGCTGGATGCGTGGGCCCGCGAATCATTTCCCGGCGGCGGGCTGCGGGAACTGGCAGATGTTGCCCGTCTGGCGACGGACAGCGGCTTTTCTGAACCCGAGGTGACGCAGATGCCCGCCAACAACCTCGTGCTGACGCTGGTGCGCGCCGCTTGATCACCCAGACCGCCCTGGCGCTGTTGCTGCTGCCGGGACAAAGCATCTGGCAGCCGCAGGGGCCCGCACCGATCAGCGGCGGTCAGATCGAAAACGTGGCCGGCTCGCCGGTGGCCGGTGCGGTCAACGCGCTGGCACCGCACCCCGAAAACCCGGACGTGCTGCTTATCGGGAGCGTCAATGGCGGCATCTGGCGCACGACGAGCGCCACCGCTTTAGTTCCGCAGTGGGAGCCATTGACGGACGACCAGCCTTCCCAGTCCATCGGGGCGATCAGGTTCGACCCCACCGACAGCACGCGTCAAACCCTGGTGGCAAGCTTTGCCCGTACGTCGGCCTTCAACACCGAAGGCGGCAGCCGCAGCGGCGCGCTGCGCACCACCGACGGCGGCGATACCTGGGTTTTGCTGGACGGTTTGGCGGGACGCAACCTGGTGGCGGTGGAGGCTAGCGGTGACGTGCTGCTGGCCGCCAGCGACGGCGGGGATAGCGGCACCTGTGAGGATCTGGGGCTCTTCCGCAGCGTTGATGCGGGGCTTAGCTGGGACGTGGTCGACAATGGCCTGCCCGTCGCGGTGATCGAAGCGCTCGGTCGTGACCCGGTCAACCCGGACGTGCTTTACGCCGCGGTCCTGCTGGCATCACTCTGCCAGCCTGAGGGCCAAAACGGCCTTTACCGGAGCGAAGACTTTGGCCAGAGCTGGGTCAAGGTCAGTCCACCAGCGGCCGTATCAGCGATCGATACGCTGCTTGAAGACGTGCCGGGCAGCCACGCGGAGCTGGCCGTCGGCCAGGCAGGCAACGTGTTTGTGGCGCTGGTCCCCGGCAGCACGCGCCGCCTGGAAGGCGTGTTCTTCAGCGGTGACGGAGGCGACACCTGGCTAACGCTCGACCTGCCGGGAAGCTTTGAGCCCAGCTTCCGAGGCGTTAACCCGGGTCGTCAGGGTTTCATTCACCTGTCGCTAACGGCAGATCCGCAAAGTGCCAACATCGTCTATATCGGTGGCGACCGTCAGCCGCAGAGTGATGCCGGCGAGTTTCCCAACTCGATTGGCGCCACCGATTTCTCCGGGCGCCTGTTTCGAGGGGACGTCAGTCAGCCGGCCGGCTTTCAGTGGACCGCGCTGACCCATGCGGGGACGTTTGCCGGCTCTTCGCCGCACGCCGACTCACGGGAGATGGCGTTTGACGCCGCCGGCTCGCTGCTGCAGGTCGATGACGGAGGCGTTTACCGCCAGTCGGCGCCTCGAGGATTTTTTGGCGACTGGTTCTCGCTGAACGGTAACCTGCAGATCACCGAGACACATGACGGCGCGCTCGACGTCCTGGCCAACGTTGCGCTGGGCGGCAATCAGGACAACGGCTCCACGCAGCAGGTGATGGCGGGGCAGCTCGAGTGGGAAACGGTCAATGCGGGAGACGGCGGTGATGTGGCTGTAGCCGTGATGGGTCCGGAGTCAATCCGTTTTCACAGCTTTGCCTTTTTCGGCAGGCCAACTCGCAGCGTCTACCTCGCCGACAATTCGCTCCAGTCCCGGACCGAACTGGCCCTGGTGCCGGTCAGTAAGAGTCCGGCATTGGTAGGGCAGTTCAACACCCCGGTGGCGGTAAATCGCGATAATCCGATGGCCCTTCTGATCGGTGCCGATAACGGCCTGTTTGAATCGCTGGATCAAGGTGACACGGTCCGCCAGCTGGTGGAGGAGGTAGTTCCGACCGGACTGCTGGGCAATCCGCTGATCTTCGGCGCGCCGGGTGCTCCTGACCTGATCTACGCCGCGGGCTGCAATGGACCTTGCGGGGCGAGCCAGCTCGGCCAGCTGTGGCTGCGCCGGCCCGGCGACGAGGAGTTCCACAGCATATACACGGGGCAGGACGCGGGCGGGATCACCGCAATTGCCGCGGGGCCAGATGCCGAGACTGTCTTTGTGATGGAACGCAGCCGCATCGTTCAGCTGCGGGCGTTCGGCGACACCGCCTTTGACGTGAGCGGCGATTTAGCCAACCTCGACCCGGGCCGGTTTCGCAGCCTGCTCTGGGTACCGGGTGACGCGGACGCCGCCCTGCTGGCGGGTACCGATCGCGGCGTCTACGTGGCGTTTGACTCCGGCGATTACGAGGCCTGGTCCCGGGTTGGCGATGGGTTTCCCCAGACGCTGGTCTTCGATCTGGACGTGGATGCAGCGCGCGATCGCGTGCTCGCATCAACGATGGGCCGGGGGAGCTATTCGCTGGACGGTCTGCTCCAGCGGCTGCCGCGGGTTTTTGCCAGCGGCTTCGAATAGTGGCGTACTCAGGCCATAGATCTCGCATTATTTAGTGGGTCTTGCGGAATTTTCTGTCCCGCCAGCGAGCATGACAGGCTCACCACACGGCCCACCAGACCAATGAGAGAAAGGAGAATCTGTCATGAAAACCTGTCGATGCATGGTGCCGGGGGCGCCAGCCAACGCTGACCGAAAGATTGGAGACTCAGCGAAGCTGCTGGCGACGCTACTGACGGCAGGCGCACTGTGGGCTGGCCGGCCCGCTGCGGCGCAGGACGTTGGGCCCACCCAGCATGTCAATGACAAATCGAAGGCGTTCGAACCGTTTGTCCCCGACGCCAAAACGCTCGCGCTGCTCGATCGCTCGAGCACCTACCTGAGCCAGCCCGGCTTCGACGGGCGGCGGCGCCTCGTGACCAATGGCGGTCACCAGCACGTGCTGATGGCGCGCGTGGGGCCGGACGGCAAAATTGAAATGTTCTGCGCGGCCAGTGCTCACGCCGCCCAGACCTGGGGGTCCGCTCCACGGCTGCCGGAGCAGGAGCGATGAGTATCCGCAACACGTGGGTCAGCGTGCTGCTGCTGGCTGGGATATTGAGCAGCCTGCCTTCGTGGGGCGCAGATATTCAGTTCCAGTTCAACGCCGGGTTCAGCGATCCTCGACCCGCGACGCCGCAGCCCGGCAATCCCGGGACTACCCTGGGGGAGCAGCGCCGAAATCTCTTTGAAGCCGCAGGACAGGTGTGGGGCGGCATCATCAACAGCCAGGTGACCATCGTTGTTGAGGCGGAGTTTGCGGACCTACAGTGTGGTCCGGGTGGCGCGGTCCTCGGCTCAGCGGGGAGCGGCTTTTCCAGCAATTCCAATCTAATGGGCGGCCTGGTGCTGTATCCGCCTGCGCTGGAGAACGCTTTGCTCGGCTCGGATCAGGACCCCGGCCAGGCTGATATCCAGGCGCGCTTTAACGAAAACCTCGACGACGGTAATTGCCCTGGCTTTGGCGGTTTCTATTACGGCCTGGACAACAACGCCGGGCCCGGTGAGTCGGCGCTTTTCTCAACGGTACTGCATGAAATCGCCCACGGCCTCGGCTTCAGCTCGCTGATCGGATCCGACGGGACGCTCCCGATGTCCGGGGCAACGGAATTCCCGGGGATCTTTGACCTGTTTCTTTTCGACGCCAATGACGGTCCGAACGGCACGCTGCTGGTCGATCTGAGCGTGGTCGATCGTGCGGCATCGGTTCTCGATGATCCAAACCTGGTCTGGGACGGCCCCAACGTGAATGGGGCGCTGGCCGGACAGATCACCGGCGGTATCAACGGCGGGCGGCTGCGTATGTATGCGCCGGCAGCATTCCAGGGCGGGTCGTCGGTTTCTCACTTCAGCACGGACGTGACGCCAAACCTCCTGATGGAGCCGTTTCTAACGCCGGATCTGACCCCAGGCGCAACCGACCTGACGCCTCTGTTGTTTCGGGATCTGGGCTATACCGTTTCGGTGCCCGCAGCGGACCTGGTTTTTGCTTCGGGCTTTGAAGGCGGGCCCTGAGACTCAGGGCTCTTCACCGATAAGCCGCTTCGAGTGTGACAGGGTACTCACTTCTCGTCATCGATTTGTAAGGCAGTGCGAAGCTGAGGCGTAAGTCACGGTTTCTACAGGTTTTCTATAGCAGCTTCACCCCATTGTCGGCCGCAGGATGCGCCCCATGGGGAAACCAACAGGGAAATACCGTTTTAGACGAGAGCGGGGGGGCTTCGCCGGCTTCGCGCTGCTCCTTTCTCTGTCGTCATTGCCGGCGTTCGGCCAGGATCAGGCGTTTGGCCATCAGCCAAAGTTTCTGGAGGCGTTGCAGGCTCCGGAAAGTCCGACCATCTCGCAGACCGTCTCGCTGAGCCGCGCGGACGTTGCGAAGCTGACGTCCGCGGTGATCGGCGATCCGGTGTCCGTCGCTGCGCTCAGCCTCGGACTTGCCAAAGGCGCCGCCATGGAGTTCAAGCGGATTGCGATCCGCGCTCCCGGCGCCAGGGTTGTGGTGGATGATGGCGTCAGCGCCCGGGAGCTTCCGCCGACGCGGCGCCGGTTTTTTCTCGCCCACAGCGCAACCGGCGGGGCGAGTTTCTCGCTGGATCCTGAGAGCGGCCGGGTTCACGGCCTGCTGGTGGATGGCGGCCACAGCTATCAAATCGACGGGGGCGCTGACGGCAGCGGCGGCCTGACGATGAATCTCAAGAGCCTGCGCGAAGGACGCAGCCGGGCAGGCTTCTCGTGCGGCCAGAACCACACACATAAGGCCGAGTATCGAGCGCCCGCGATCGGTCGAGCCCTGGCGGCGGGCCGAACGCCCGGCGTAAGGCCGATGGCTCCGAGCATGCGGCTGGGCCTCAAGGGCAGCGGTCAGGTGCTGTATCAGGCGGTGATTGCTGTAGACACGGACAACGAGTTTCTCTTTGATAAGTTTGCCAACAACACCGGCAACGCCCAGGACTGGGTTGAAGATGTTTTTGTTGCCATGAACGCCTTTTATGAGCCCGACCTGGGGCTGCGGCTGCTGCTGGGTGACCTGATTCTCCGCATCGACAACACGCCGGCCAACGACCCGGACTACAACGCTGATCCCGAAGACTTCAACACCGGTCTGTCCCAGTTTCGCAGCTATTTCCAGAACAATGAGAACGGTCGGGCACGGAGCTTTACGGCACTGTTTTCGGGCCGAGATATTTCTTCCCGATCGTTCAGCGGCGTGGCGTATGTGGGGGCCTACTGCAACAGCTTCAGCTATTCGCTCAACCGCATCGGCAGCCGCTCGAGTCCAGCATTTATCGCTGGTGGCGTCGGTCACGAGATTGGCCACAACCTCGGCTCATCGCATACCCACTGTGAGGCGCTGCGTCCGAACGGCGGTTTTGTCGACCAGTGCTACTCCCGCCAGCGCAACGGCTGCTACGAAGGCCCAACCTCATGCCCGTCCGGCGTCGATGGCAGCCTGATGAGCTACTGTCACGCCGGCGCGTCCGGCTTTGACGGGAGCGGCCCGGCTGAGGGCACCAGCGAGCGCTGCAGCGTCAGCGACTACTTTCACCCGTTGATTATCGGCAAGCTCGATAGCCGCATCGCCAGCAACAACCCCTCGTGCATCGCCGATTTCGATGATCTGGACCTGCTTCTCCGCGACGGGTTCGAGTAGCCTCTTAGGCGTTGCGTTAATCGGCATTGCTGAGCTGCTAGCATAGGCGCCCGCCTAAGCTGTTGCCCCGCTATGACCTTTGCGTTTGCGATCGACCCCAAGCTCCCTTCAGAACAATTCTATGAGGCGCTGCTCAGCGCTGCCGAAAGCCTGCTGCGTGGTGAGCCGGATCGGGTGGCCAATGCCGCCAACCTGAGTGCGCTGATTTACTCGCAGCTGTCCGACCTCAACTGGGCGGGATTTTATCTGTTTGACGGCCGCGAGCTTGTGGTGGGTCCGTTTCAGGGGTTGCCGGCCTGCGTGCGTATCCCGCTGGGCAAAGGCGTCTGCGGGACCGCCGCGGCCGAACGACGCACGCTACGGGTTGACGACGTGGATCAGTTTCCCGGACACATCGCCTGCGACAGCGCGAGTCGGTCCGAGTTGGTCATTCCCCTGATCAAAGATGACGAGCTGCTCGGCGTGCTGGATCTCGACAGCCCAAAGCGTTCCCGCTTCATGGACGAGGACGCGCGGGGGCTCGGCAGACTGGCCGAGCTTTGGGTTGCCGCCAGCTGACGGTCGAACAAAGGTCATAAAATTGTAATAATTTGGTTAAGAGGCCGGTCCTGTTGGATGTGGGACCGAACCTAAGGGGGCCGACTATGACAACATGCAAAACGCCCAGCGCTGCTTTAATCCCGCAACGCCAAAGCCGGAAAGGCTGGTGGATGGGCATCCGACTGACCACCTATTTTATCCTGCTGGGCCTGCTGGCGCTGGTGCCGGTGCTGGATCTGGATCGGCCCAATCTACTGCTGGAGAATCAGCTGTTCACCGAATCTTCGTTTGTTGAGCTGACGCAGCTGGTATTGCTGGCAGCGTCGCTGATCGCCGTCAGTTCTCTGTGGCGCTGTGCGCAATATGGCCCTTTTGGAGCCTTTCTGGGGTTCCTGCTCGCCGGCGCCATGGTCCGGGAAATGGACTTTTTTCTCGATCGATGGTTCTTTGACGGCGCGTGGCAGGTGCTGCTGTCCGTGCTGCTCGGCGCTACCGTGGTTTACCTGTGGCCTCGGCGTAGCGTTCTGTGGCAGCGCTTGGGTGAGTTTACCCAGACGGTTGGGTTCGGCATGATGTTCAGCGGTTTTGCCGTCGTCATGGCCTTTTCCCGCCTGTTTGGTCGCGACAGCTTTTGGCGGCAGGTGATGGGCAGTGGCTACGACCGGTCGGTTAAAAACCTGGCGGAAGAAAGCGTGGAGCTGTTGGGCTACGCCATTCTTACGGTCGGCGTTGTCGAGTGCGTGCTGGCGCTTCGCGCCGCTGCGCAGCGAGAAGCGCTCTGTGGCCAAGCCAGCAGTCCGAGCTAAATTTCGACCAGTCTTTCCAAAACGGCGGCGCTGGATGGCTGCAGCGGCCCCGCGTCAGGGTCCGTCACGCTGAGAATCAACGCGTCACCCGGCGCCAGCGATTCGCGCTGACCGGTGAGAACGCTGGCGAGGTCGGAGAGCCCGGGATTGTGCCCCACAAGCATGGTGCAGCCAGCGCCTGATGCCTCAAGGACGCGGATCAGGTCACCCGCACTCGCCTCGTAGATACCCTCCAGAAAAGTTGGATCCGGCCCGTCCGGCATGGCCATCGCGGCCGTCTGGCGTGTCCTGACGGCCGGGGAAACCAGCAGCCGATCGACGGCGGTCAACGCTTGCCCCAGCTGACGACCTCGGGCCAGCGCCGTGTGTTCCCCGTCCAGCGTCAGCGGCCGCTCTCGGTCAGGCCCGTCGAAATGATAGTCAGCCGCGGCATGGCGCAGGACCACAAGCCGGTGGATCGGACTCGCCGTTCCATCGGGCATCGAGTCTGGCGCAGCCGCCGTCACCGCCGAACTCTCGGGCGCCAATCAGTTTGGCGGCGTGATCTGCTGGAGCGGGAGATTGCTTCGCTGCCACTGGATCTCGACGTCACCGCCAACCTGCACATCCATGCTGTCGAGCTGCTGGCTGCTGTCGCCGTTGATCGTACGCTCCATGGTCCCGCCGGTGAGAATACTTGGCGTGGTCCAGGTGCAGCCTGGACAGTGGGCCTTGAAGCTCGCGAGATCCGCTGATCCCTGGCTGTTGAGCACGGTGCCGTCGGAGGCCACCACAACCCAGCGCGGCTGTCCCTGCGTGTCGTAGAAATAGACCGCGCTGAACTCCTGATCGCCCTGGCGATGGGTTCCGATCCCCCAGCCGCCTTCATCACCGTTAAAGTACTGATCGGTGGTTACCGGATCGACGTCAGCGGTTGAGCTCAGGTCGAAGAAACTCAGCAGCTCACCGCTGGATTCGCCGTCGATCTCGAACGTCATCACCGCTTCAGACTCGTTCAGAAAGCTGATGCGCGCCTGGCCGACCACCTGACCCACCGGGGTATTCTGGCGGATGTCGCCGCTGAGCTGGAAGCGGAAGATGTCGGCGGTCACCGTATCGTTGACCAGCGACTGGTCGCCGATGGACTGCACGTAGTACCAAAGCGGCAGGCGGTTTTTCTCCGCGGTGTACCACGCGGAATAGAGCTGATCGCCGGCAAAATGCACCTCGATACCGTTGCCGGGCCGCAGGGCGTTGAACCAGAAGCCCTGTCTCGGCGCCACCGTCGGGCCGCTGTCACCCTGACAGCTGGTGATCACGTCACAGTTCTGGGCCACCTGGCCGGAAATGACGGACGCTGAGCCGGTGCTCGAAAAGCCGCCGGCGTGCACGCTGCCAAGGTAGTCGACGGAAAAGCTGTCGCCGCAGGCAAACGATTCGTTGAGCTGCACCGTCACGTCCACCTGGGAGGAACCGCCGCTGCCCACGGCGCCGACGGCCAGGGCGCTCCTCTCCAGTTGAATATCGCCGGACAGGCCGGGGCTGTCGGCGCTCGGGTGGAAGATACATACGGCGCTGTTGTCCGGGACGGAATTGGGCTCATTGCAGGCGTAGGTCAAGCCGTCGAACGGCGGGTTAGCCTGACTCTGGATGCCGATCGTCTGTGAATCACCCTGGCGGCCGTTGCCGGGGCCGTACTGATAGACGATCTGGTTCGTGCCGTCGTAAAGAATCGCCTGGAAGTCGAAATTGGGAGAGCTGGGGCCGCCGAAAAAGCCATCGACATTCCATTGGAAGATGTTGCAGCCGGCGGAACCTGCAGATTCGCCGGGTCTTGGGCAGTTCTCAAAGTACTGGTGGTAGGCCGTTTGGATCACCACGTCGTCGTGCAGCGGATAGATGCGACCGCCGGTGCCCGAGCTGACCGCCGTCGGCAAGGGGCAGTCGTTACTGACATCGCCGCCGATGTCCTGCTGACTGGTGGAGATGTAGCCGTTGGTCGACACGGTTACACCGGTCAGATTGGTGCCGTAGAAGTCAAAGCCGGTGCCACCCAGCGTGACGTCAGCCCAGCCGTCGTCTTCAGCCGCTGCCTGATTACCGTCGGTGGCGGTGAAATTAAGCTGGGTGCCGGTGCCTGCGATGTCCTGAAAGCTGAAGCTGCATGAGGGCTCCTGGCTGTCGGCAAACGTGTACCCAAAGCTGTCGGGGCCGCCAAAGCGCTTTGCCGCGCCGCTGGCGCCGCCGGCCGGCGCAAACGCGGCGAAGGTGTCCACCGCGGACGCGCTGCCGCTGTTGCGGAGTGTAACCGGATAGGACCAGGACTCGCCCGGTTCAATTTGGCTGTCGCCGTCGCCGCACACTTCAGCCGGTTGGCCCACCTGGGAGAGGTCCAGCGCCGGCGCTTCCACCACAGCCCCGAGACTGGCGCTGCTGCGGCAGCCGGCGCCGTCGATGATCCCGACTGTGACAGTGCCGGAAAACGGCTCGTGATAGATCGCCGAGACGTTGGCGTCCGTGGAATCGGTCAGGCCGTCACCGTCGACATCCCAGCTGAAGGTGTAGGGAGCCTGGCCACCGCTGACCGCAGCGCTGAAGTCCGCCGATTCGCCGACCGAGAAAACGCCGCCCTTGGTGCTGGACATCTGGACCTGAGGCGCGTCACAGCCGGAGCGCCCGTTGAAGGTCATGGCGCCGGTGTTGGTCGGATCAAGCCAGTCGGACATCCGGCCGCTGGGGGTGCCGTTACCGGTCCACGATACGTCCATCCGCCCGTACCAGTCGGGCTGATCGTTGTCCTGCGCGGTGCCGCCGCTGCACGCGGCAAAGCCGCCTTCCAGCTGGCCGACAAACAGGCCGTTGTTGTTCCAGATGCCTGAACCCGACGAGCCGCCTTCGGTGGTGCCCGTATCCCAGGCCGCGATCCGCCAGTGGGTGCTGGAGCCGTCGCAGCCGCCGAGATACGGTGACTTGCAGAGTTCGTCGAAGTCGAAGCTGATACGCTTGGCGTGGCCCGCCGGATGGTGGATGCCGGCGACGCCGGCCACACCATTGCCGGTGTGATCCCAGCCCGAATAGAACACGTTGTAGGACGCCGGTGGCGTCTGGTTCAGGCGCAGCAGCGTGAAGTCAGACGGTGCGTAGGTCGACAGCAGCGAGGTGCCTTCGATAGTGTCGGTGAAGCCGCCGCGTGAGATGGCCTGGCCGCTGCTGACGCTGCCCGGCGCCCGGCACTGGTCGCTTTCGTAGTTGAAATACACAACAACCGAGTTCGCTTCTGCCTCCGTAGACAAGCAGTGGTTGGCAGAGCTGAAAATGCGGTCGTCATTGCTGGTCGTGTTGAGCATCTGGCCGCTGCAGACAAACGAGCTGCCCCCGCTCTGGAAGGTGAAGTGCCCGACCGATGCAATCTGATCCTCCCAGGTACTGCGATCAGGGCAAGCCACATCCACGTTACAGGCGCCGGATTTCTGCAGCTCCCCGGGCTTCCAAAATTCCCGGTAACCTGATGAGACCTGACCGACTTTGAGCTTCGCGTGGGCCAACGCTGCGGGGTCTCCCGTGACCTCGATCGTGAGCGAGTCGCCGGGTACAAACGGCATCGGTAGAACGTTCTGTGCGTTGTTGTGCTGATCCGTGTAGGGTCCTCGAACCCATTCCCGAGAGCTGTCGTAAACGTAGACCGACACGCCGCGGGGAAGCCAGAAGTGGCTGAAAACCAGGTCGAGCGACGTAGCGCCTGGCGAACTGATATTCCAGGCGAAGCTGCCGGCGCTGTCGCCAGCGGCCGCCGGCTCCAGCCACTGCTGCACGGGCTGGCTCAGCGCGTAGCGTACTCGGCCGCTGACATAACCCCCGTCAGCAAATTTTTGGGCGTCGTCAGCCCGTTCGGCGGCGGCGTCAACGCCGGCCACTTTGAGTTCGCCAAGCACGCGAGCTGCGCCAAATTTGGGCTCCGGCGCGCTGGGGCCTGGGACGGCAGTCTGGGCGTACGCCTGACCTGCGCCAACTAGAAAAAAGAAAGCTGTGGCAACTAGGGTGTGCTTCATCGATTTTACATCCAAATCGGTCATGCCTGAATGATATACCGTCTACATCAAAAAACCGTTGTTCGATTTGGAGCTCAATCGGTGATCTTCATCGCACTTTGGCGAACCGATAGCCCGCAAACTGAAATTCCTGGCTTTTGGGGTCAAAAACCAGCCTTTCCCCGAGCCCTGTGCCCAGACCTGGAATAAAAAACTGATTGGGGCCCGGGCCCGGGACGAAAGGGACTTTGGGCTTTAGGGAGATAAACACCGGGAGCTTGTACTCGCCGAACAGGCGGCCGTTCTCGACCTCCAGCTGCACCGTTTTGAGCTTGAGGCGGTCGCTGAAAAAGTCTGGGTTGACGATCTCGTATCGTCCGGAGGGCGGCAGGTACGCCCCGGAGGTGGTTTTGACCTCGGGCGGCAAAGCCGTGCCCAGCAGGAAACTCTGGCCCTGATAGCGGGCCAGCAGCGCCTCACGGCCCGCCAGCTGCACCGGCCTCACCAAAATCTCCTCCATGATGCTGAACTGGATATCCATCACGCCCAGAAGCCGATAGGCCAGCTCGTACCAGCCGTCGTCGCGCGCTGTGGCGCGAAAATTGCGGCCCATCATGGTCATCTTGTAGCGCTCCGGCTTGCCGTCGAATTCCAGCAGGCCCACCGGACTTACGTAGCCCAAGGCCATCGTCGAAGGCAGCGCATTGCCGGGCAGCGGTATCCGATCGGGCAGCGCCTTCTGTTCCCGGTCCGGCGGCGCAATGCCGGCGCTCTCCTCGAGCCAGCGGTCCAGAATATTCCGGGATTCGTCCACAATAAAATCGATGCCGTTGGCTGAGTTGGCCACCAGGGCTAGGCCCAGCCCCTGGTCCGGCAGGAGAATAATGTTCTCGCGGAAGTTCAGCGTATTGGCGTTGACCCGCCAAACGTTGTCGACCGCAAACCCTTCGGTGTTGGTCAGCTGCCAGCCGAGGCCTGACCGATTGTCCAGGTCCAGCGGCACGTCGAGATTCTGCGGGGTGCCCATCTGTTTGCGCGCCGCCAGTGAGAGCACCGACGACTCACGCTCATTCAGGAAGAAGGTCAGCAGCCGGCCGACGTCGACAATCGAGCCCCGCAGACCCAGGGCCGCAAGGTTGCTGGCATAGACGTCCGGCTCAACCCGACGCCGCTTGTCGTGGCCGCGCGAGTCGTCCGGGTGGGGTGCAAAGCCGGTCTGATTCATTTCCAGGGGCATCAGGATCCGCTGCTGAACGTAGTCCTGGTAAGCGAGCCCGCTGCGTTGCTGCACCACGTGCCCCAGTACCCCGTAGGCGAGATTGGAGTAGCCGTAGATCTGCCCGGGTGGGCTCGCCAGGTACAGCTCCGGCAGGGGCGCGAGCGCTGCCGGCGGCTCTGCCTGGTAGTAGCCGGCCAGCACGTTGCTCGGCAGGCCGCTGTGATGGCTGAGCAGCTGCTGCAGCTTGGGGATAGCGCCCGATTCGAAGCGACTGGAAAAGCGGGCTTCTGGCAAGACCTCGGTCAGCGGGTCGGTCAGGGCCACGCGGTCGTCTTCGACCAGCTGCATCGTCGCCACTGCGGTGACGAGATGGGTCAGATTAGCGAAGGGGAAACGGGTTGACCGGGTAAAAGGCCTCTTGGCCTTGCGGTCAGCGTAGCCCATGGTCAGCGTCAGCACCGGACCGTTCCGATCCACCAGGACCAGCGCAGCGCCGGCAATTTTTTCCTTGCGGGCCGCTTGCTGAAGGTCCTGTTTGAGCTCCTCCAGCCAGACGCCTTCCTGGGCTATGACGCTTTCCGCGGGAGGCAGTCCAAGCCACAGCGCTCCCAGCAAGATCAACCTCCGCATGGCTTCATCATAGTGCAAGCGGGGTAGGAGGTCTCCCCGGGCATCATTCACGGGATCTTAGGCCTGGATCGATGCCATGCCGTCCAGCAGATGTCGCTGGTGCGCGATAGCCGATACACTGCTGCCCGGTTCGGATCGGGAGAAAACACGCTGATGTTGACGCACATCATGGCCTTTGGAATGGGCATCTGGACAGCTGCCGTACCGCCGACCTTAGACAGCGTGACCGCTGGCATCGAAAAACGCATCGAGCGCGAGGAAATCCGCGGTGCGGTGCTCGGGGTGCAGCAGGGGGCGGATAATCGGATCACCGGTTTTGGTCGCACGGGCCCGCAAAACCCGGACTCGCCGGGTCCGGCGACGCTGTTTGAGATCGGCTCGATCAGCAAAGTGTTTACGGCACTGCTGGCGCAGCGGCAGGTCCAGGCCGGCCGTGCCTCCTGGGATGAACCGATCAGCCAGCGAATCAGCGGCACATTTGCCGACCCACGGGTCGGCGCCATCACCTGGCGTGAGCTGGCAAGCCATAGCTCCGGACTGCCCCGGCTGCCCGACAATATGCCGATGGAAAACGCGCTCGATCCCTATGCCGGCTTTGACCGTGCGCTGCTGGACGCTTATCTGCTGAGCTACCGCCCAGCGTCGCTGGAGAAGCAATACGCCTACTCCAACCTGGGGATGGGGCTCCTAGGGGAGCTCGCGGCCAACGCCGCAGGCCTGCCGTACGCTGAGGCGCTGCAGCGCGACGTGTTCGAGCCACTCGGCATGAACGATACGGCCGTGGCGCCGGCACCGCAGAAGCTAAAGCGGATGGCGACCGGCTTTAGTCAGGGGGCGGACATGCCGCGCTGGGGCGGGTTTGACGCGCTGGCAGGCGCTGGCGCGATCGTCTCAACCGCCTCGGACCTCCTCCGGTTTGCGCACCTGAATGCCAATCCCGCCGAAGCCGGGGCGATGGCGGCATCACTGGCGGCAATTCGTGAGGTTCAGGGTTCGGGTGAAACCGCGCTTGGGTGGCACATTGAGAAAAGCGCTGGTGACAGCCCAGTGTTCTGGCACAACGGAGGCACCGGGGGCTTTGCGAGTGCGCTGGCTGTGGACCCTTCGAAGGGGCTTTCGGTGGTGCTGCTCGCGGCGTCAACCGACTACAACGGCATCACCGAACTGGCGCTGGCACAGCTTGCCGGCGAGGTTGAGGCGCCGGCAGACGGTCCGGATCTGTCGCCTTACGTGGGGACCTTCCAGGTGTCGCCGGCGATGGTACTGACGTTTTTCCTCGACGACGGCCAGCTCTTTGGCCAGGCCACCGGTCAGGGCGCTTTTCCGCTCGCGGTAGCGGGAGAGCACGCGTTTTCCTTTGAGCCCGCAGGCATCACGCTGAGCTTTGAAGATTTTGCGGACAGTCGAGCACAGACCATGGTGATGGTGCAGGCGGGCCGGACGACGCGAGCGCCTCGCGTAGCCGACGATAAAGGTATCCAGCGCATGACCGAGATCGAGATCGATGCGGCGTCGCTGGCGCCGCTGGCCGGTGTCTACGCATTGACCCCCGCGGTGAAAATTACGGTTGAAGCGCGCGATGGCCAGCTCTTTGCCCAGCTGACGGGCCAGCCGGCGTTTCCGGTGTTCCCGTTCGAGCCTGATAAATTCTTTTACAAGGTGGTAGACGCGCAGCTCCACTTTGAGCGCGACGATTCAGGTGCCGTGAGTGGCTTGACGCTCGTCCAGGGAGGGCGACAATACGCGCCAAAACAGCCATAGCCGGGGGCGTGACCATGGAATTCATCGACGTAAGGCCAGGCGCGGTTTCACACCATTGGTTGGGCGTGTAGCGTGAGTATGCTGGCCGGCTCCTGGCTGCTTGGGGCGCTCCTGGCGGGTCCGTCAGTGGACGGCAATTTTGCCGATTGGCGTGACGAACCCGTGCTGGATGAGCGGTTTGGCGATGCGGCGGACCCCGTGGACCTGGGCCCGCTGCAGTGGCGGCTGGATGATCACGGCTTATGGCTGCGCATCCGCGCGGCGGTGCCGGCGAACATCGCTCAGTCGGAGCGTACGCTCACGCTTGCGATCGATCACCAGGCCGGCGGCGGCGTCTATCGCGGCAGCGCAGGGGTCGATCGGGTCATCGAATACTCACCCCCGCAGGAAGATGATCGCTACGGTTTTCGTATGCTGGTGCCAACCGCCAATACCTGGCGGCCGCTGGAGACCACGGAGGACTACCTTCGCAGCGCGCCAACGGTCACCTCTGACAGCTACGAGATTCTGCTGCGGTCCGACGACGTGGCTGCCGGCACCCGCGTTCAGGTGATGCTCTGGAACGACCAGGCGCAGGACGCGACCGACTGGATCACCCTGTCGGATCAGCCGACGGAGCCTGTCATGCGGCCGTCGCTCAATCGACATCCGGAGGCGGATCTGCGGGTGATGGTCTGGAATACCGGCGGGGAACGCACCGCCCGCCAGCTCAAGCGTTTTGCCCGGCTTATCGAGGCGATTGATCCGGACGTTGCGCTCCTCGATGAGGTGGCGCCAAACCAACGCTCCGACCATCTAAAACAGCTGAAGCATCAGAGTCTCGGAGGCAGCGGTGGTCGCCAGCGGGGTCTGATCCTTTCTCGCTGGCCGCTGACGCGCGTCGAGTCGTTCCGATTTCTTGACTATCCCCCGACGGTTGCAGAGCTCGTCCGCGCCGAGGGTTCAGATTTTATGCGTCGGGATCTCAAAAACGCAGCGTCGGACGGCGTCCCGGCTAACGGGGCGCTGGTCACACATGCGGGCCGGCGAATCCTGCTCGTGGCGCTCGATCTCCAGTGCTGCGGCGACGGCGACGACAGCGTACAGGATCGGCTCAGGGTCATTCAGGCAACGCGGATTGCCGCGGCGATTGACCAGGCGCGCGAGGATCATGGTTTTGACGAGCTGATCGTCGGGGGCGACTTCAACCTCGTTGGCTCTGCTCAACCGCTGACGATTCTGCGCGGATCGGGCGCCACCGATCTGAACATCGCGAACGCGCTCCAGCCCGACGGTTTGTCCAACGTGACCTGGATTCGTCGGGGCGATCTGTTTCCGCCGGGGCGGCTAGATTACGCGCTGCACAGCCCAACGCTGCGGCAACTCGCCGGCGTGGTTTTCAATCCGGGGGTGATGGATGAACGGCAGCTCTCGGCAACCGGCCTTGCGCCGGATACCACCGACCGCATGTCCGGGCATCAGCCGCTGGTGATCGATCTGGCCTACTGATTAACGGCGCGCTTCAATGGATCCGGAATGCCGCCGCTGGCCCAGGGGAGCAGGTCCAGGTCCACATTCCCGCCGCTGAGCACGACCCCGACGCGTTTGTCGGCAAACTTGTCAGGATTACCTAGCACCGCGGCCAGCCCGATTCCGCAGGACGGCTCAACCATCTGCTTGAGCGTCTGCATCACCAGGCGCATCGCGTCGATCGAGCTTTGGTCTGCCACCCGTAAGATGCCCTTAACGTGGCGCCGGATCAGGGCGAACGGCAGCACGCCGACCTTCGCCCGCAGCCCGTCGCAGATGGTGTTTGGGTGGTGATCATCGACGATGCGGCCTTCGGCCAGCGATCGGTACGTATCGTCAGCGCCCAGAGGCTCCGCGCCGTAGATCTCGATGCCGGGCTTTTTGTGTGTCGCCCAAAGCGCGCAGCCGGAAAGCATGCCCCCGCCGCCCACCGGAATCACGATGGCGTCGAGTTCGGGCACCTGCTCGAGCAGCTCAAGCGCGATCGTGCCCTGGCCGGCGATGACCCGGGGATCGTCGTAGGGCGGTACCGGCGTTGCGCCGGTTTGGCTGACCACTTCAGCCAGCGCTTCTTCCCGCGCCGTCTGGTTGGGTTCGCATTCCACCAGCTGGCCGCCATAGCGCCGGATATTCTCCAGCTTGCTGCTCACGGCGCCGGTGGGCACCACCACATGGCAGTTGATGCCCCGCGAAGCGGCGGCACAGGACAGGGCTGCACCGTGGTTGCCTGAGGAGTGGGTTGCCACGCCGAGCGGCGCTTTGCTGACGGGTAGCGTGGCCACCGCATTGGCGGCGCCGCGAATCTTAAAGGCGCCGGTCTGCTGCAGGTGTTCGCACTTGAAGTAGAGCTTTACGCCGGAGAGATTGTTTAGCACCGTGCTGGTCATCACCGGCGTCCGGCGCGCAAGTCGAGTAATTCGGCCCGCGGCCCTGGCGACTGCCATTGCGTCCAGCCCAAATTCGGTTCCGCCCTGATCAGTCATGGCAGGACCATAACCCGCTTTGGCTGGGGACTCAAAACCGTGGTCAGAGAAATGATTGCCTGGCACTGCCGGCGGCCAAATGAGGGTAGAATAGCGGCCGTAAAAGACGTCACCTGCCGACCGGAATTCCTTGTTATGCCGCAGCAAAACGCTATCTATCGCGTGGACTACACGCCGCCCGCCTATCTGATTGAGTCGGTTGACCTGACGATCAGCATCGACGCTGAACGCACCCGGGTGCGGACCACGTTGACGTTACGCCGCAACGGTGCCGGAACCACGCTGGAGCTGTTCGGCGTGGATTTGGAGACCCTGGGTATTTGGTTAAACCAGCGTGAGCTGCCCCCGTCCGCTTATCGCATCGAAGGCGAACGCCTGGTCCTGGGGCAGGTGCCCGAACGCTGTGAGCTGACCACCGAGGTACTCATCGCGCCGGCGGCGAACACGGCGCTGGAGGGGTTCTATCAGTCGGGGGAGTTTCTGCTGACCCAGTGTGAGGCGGAAGGGTTTCGCAAAATCACCTGGTTTCTCGACCGCCCTGACGTCATGGCCCGCTTCCGGGTTCGCATGGAGGCTGACGCCGCCCGTTATCCCGTCCTGCTCAGCAACGGTAATCTGACCGCCGCGGGCAAGCTCCCGGACGGCCGTCACTTTGCGGTCTGGGACGATCCGTTTCCCAAGCCCAGCTATCTTTTTGCGATGGTGGCTGGAGATCTTGCGTGTCGTGAGGCGAGCTACCAAACCGCCGGCGGTCGCCAGGTGACCCTCAAGCTTTACACCGAAGCCCCGTTTCTGGATCAGGTGGACTACGCGCTTGAGTCGCTGAAGCGGGCCATGGCCTGGGACGAGAAGCGCTTTGGCTTGGAGTACGACCTCGACGTCTATCACGTGGTCGCCACCAGCGACTTCAACATGGGCGCGATGGAGAACAAGTCGCTCAATATCTTCAACACCAAGTTTGTGCTGGCGGCCCCGGAGACCGCCACCGACCACGACTTCCAGGACGTGGAGAGCGTGATCGGCCACGAGTACTTTCACAACTGGAGCGGCAACCGGGTCACCTGCCGGGACTGGTTTCAGCTGAGCCTGAAAGAGGGCCTCACGGTTTTTCGTGATCAGGAGTTCAGCGCTGATCTCAACTCGCGAGCGTTGAAGCGGATCGAGGATGTTCGTCTGCTGCGCTCTATGCAGTTCGCCGAGGATGCCGGCCCCATGTCTCACCCGGTGCGTCCCGACAGCTATATCGAGATCAACAACTTCTACACCATGACCGTCTACCAAAAAGGGGCGGAGGTTGTGCGCATGTACCACACGCTGCTCGGTGAGGAAGGCTTTCAGCGGGGTATGAAAACCTATTTCGAGCGTCACGATGGACAGGCCGTAACCTGCGATGATTTTCGCAGCGCCATGGCGGACGCCAACGAGCGCAGCCTGGAGCAATTTGAGCGGTGGTACTCGCAGGCCGGCACCCCGATCGTGACGGCCAGCGGCCACTTTGACGGGGCGCACTACACCCTGACGCTGTCCCAGCACACGCCGCCGACGGCGGGTCAGCCCGACAAGCAGCCGTTCCATATGCCGATCCGGTTTGGGCTGCTGGGCCGCGATGGGTCAGAACTCCAGCCGCGGCTGATCAGCGGCGAATGCGCCGGGGCGGTCCTGGAGCTACGGGAGCCACAGCAGACCTGGGTGTTTGGTGGCCTGGACCAGGCGCCCCAGCCGTCGCTGCTGCGGGATTTTTCCGCGCCGGTGACGCTCCGGTGGGAGAGTGGGCGACCGGATCCGGCGTTTCTGATGGCGCACGACAGCGACCCGTTCAATCGCTGGGACGCGTCCCAGACGCTGGCCAGCGAGGTGATCTTCGCGGCTATCGACGGCGATTCCGGTCCGCTCGAAGGCTATCTCGCCGCCGCGGGCCGCCTCCTGGCAGACCACACGCTCGATCCGGCGCTGACCGCGGAGGCGCTCCGTCTGCCGGATCTATCCTACCTGGCGGAAAGCCTCAAGCCGCTGCCCGTGGAGGCGCTTCAGCAAACCTGGAATTCGCTGAAGCAAACCGTCGGCGCCCGCTACGCGCAGGAGCTGAGGCATCGCTATGATGACGAGGTACCCCGGCTGACCTATCAGCCCAGCGCTGAGATGGCGGCCCGGCGGGCGCTCAACGGTCGGTGTCTGGATCTGATGGTCGCCAGCGGCGACTGTGAGCTGGCGCTGGCCCAGTATCAGGCCGCCGGCAACATGACGGACCGCCTGTCAGCGCTGACCCCCCTGGTGCTGCAGAGCACCGAGCAGGCTGACGCGCTGCTGGAAGACTTCTTTGCTCGCTTCAGCCACCATCCGCTGGTGATGGATAAGTGGCTTGCCCTGCAGGCGTCGGTGCCGGATGGCGCCACTACGGAGCGCGTGAAAGGGCTGTTAAACAATCCGGTCTTTTCCCTGCGAAACCCCAATAAGGTCCGAGCCCTGCTCGGATCCTTTTCGCGCAATCTCTCGGCATTCAATCAGGCCGGCGGCGCCGGCTATGAGTTTGTCGCTGACCAGGTGCTGAAGCTCGACCGGATCAACCCCCAGGTGACCGCTCGGCTGGTCAGTGCTTTCAACGGCTGGCGCCGGCTGGACGCGGAACGCGCGGCGCAGGCTCAGGCGCAGCTGGAGCGGATTGTGAGTGCATCAGAGCTGAGCCCCGACGTCTATGAGATCGTCTCCAAAGCGTTGGCAGCTCCCGTGGAGGAAGCGGCATGAAGGTTAAGGTTCGGGAAGCGGTTCCGGAAGATACCGGTACCATCGCGGAATACAATCTGGCCATGGCTCGGGAAACCGAGGACAAGGAGCTGGACAGCGATACGCTGTTTGAGGGGGTTGCCGCCGGGATCGCCGACCCGGCTCGGGGTACTTACTACGTGGCGGAAGTCGACGGCAAGCTGGCCGCCTGCCTCCTGGTCACCCACGAATGGAGCGACTGGCGCAACGGCTGGTTCTGGTGGATTCAGAGCGTCTATGTGACGCCCGACTACCGCCGCCGGGGCCTCTACTCACGGATGTACAAAGCGGTCAAAAGCTACGCCAAGGAAGCCGATCGAGTGGTCGGATTCCGGCTGTACGTGGAGCGTGAGAACCGCCGCGCCCAGCAGACCTACGAGAGCCTAGGCATGAGTGAATCCGGTTACCTGATGTTCGAGGAGTTCGTTTCGAGTTAGTGTCCTGTTGGAAAAGTTCGTTGTATTTCAGCGCGTGTCCACAAGGCCCTGGAGTTAGGCGCGAGCCGCCGGCCAGGGTGGTTCCCTGGCCAAGGCTCGCAACGCCGCTCCAGGCCTTGTGGTGCGCGCCCGAAGGGAGCCTCCTTGGGCGCCAATAACGGCGTTGCATCGCTTGCCAAGGGCTACGGCCATGGTTGGCGCGATGCGCCTTGTTCTTGGCGCCCAACGGGGCTCTGAAACGCAACGAACTTTTCCAACAGGACACTAGGGCTGTTCGACGACCGCGAGCCAGTGGACCAGCTCAGCGGCGGCCGATTCAAGCCGGTAGTCAAAGCCGCTGGCGCTGGCGTTGAGCACGCGCGCCCAGGTTGGCCCGCTGTTGTCCACGTCGTTGATCTGCAGCAGCACTGTGGGCGTGCCGGAAAGATCCGAGCCAAACGTCACGCTGCACGGATTGGTGCAGCCGCCGGGAACGTGGGTGCCGGCGCGCCAGGTATAGCGACCGTGGTTGTAGTCTCCCGCCTCCATCGCCACCCAGTTAACGCCGTCTGCCGCCGCGTCGAGCCAGATTTGGAAGCCGCCGGTACCCACGTTGCCGATCACGCGGCTGCGAAACGCGCCCGAATCATCGACCGATTCGTCGACCGTCAGAAATACGACCGGTGGCGCGTCGAATAGCTGAGAGAAAAAGATCGTCTGATTGTTTGCCGCCGGCGACGCTTTGCCAGCCTGCACCAGCTTCTCATCGACGGTGAACACGCCTTCATCCATGGCAAACCAATGGAGGCCGTCCACCGTGGCCTCCGCCCGAACGCCGGCCCGCCGCCGTGCCTCGCGGCGAAGGCGAACCCAGGTGGCGCCGTTGTCGTTGAGGCTTTCATCGATCGTTAGCAGCGTAATCGGCCGGCTGGAGAACCCGGTTAAAAACGGCACCCAGCCGTAGTTGCCGCCGCTGTCAGCGGCCAGGCGAACGTTGGCGAAGCCGCTCTGTACCAGCGGGTCTCGCCGCAGCGAGGTGTCCGCCGCGGCGCAAACCACGGTTCCATCTTCGTTGACGGCGGTGATAAAACTGCCGGCGCTGCACGTGCCGGTCACCCGCGTCTGTGCAACGGTGGGGTCCACGGCAAACTGATCGTCGCTGAGCGTGAGGCCCGTACCCGCTGTGTATTGGGTATCGGTATCTGTGTCCGTGTCAGCCTGGCACACCACGCTGCCGTCATCCGCTATCGTGCGGATGGACGAGCCTTCCGGACACACGCCCGCGACCCGCAGCTGCGTCTCCAGCGGGTTGATCGCAAACTCGCCGGCGCTCAGCTGAAGCCCCGAGCCGGCGGTGTACTGGGTGTCGGTATCGGTGTCGATATCCGGCTGGCAGAACACGCTGCCGTCGCCGCCGATCTGGCGAACGTAGGACCCCGGTGGGCAGCTGGCGGTGACCCGCAGCTGAATCTGGCTGGCGTCGACGTCGGCGGCCGCAACGCCAGCGTCAGCCAGCTCGCGGGTGCCGACTGCGCCCGCCACCAGCTGGGCGGAATCCACGACGCCCGCCTCCACGCCGGCCGCCTGCTGGGCTAGCGGCACCGTAGCAACCAGCGGCCGCGGCAGCAGCGTCTGCAGGTTATTGCCCGCGCTGGCCACGCGGATCTCCAGCCACTGGTCAAAACCCCCGAACGCGCCCGCCCCGAAGTCGAGCTCAACCGAGAAGATGCCATTGCGGACCGGCACCTGAAGAATCGAGAGCGGCCCGGCTGTCAGCAGGCCAGTACTCGGATCCGGCGAGTCAAACAGAGCAAACTCAAAATCAAAGCTGCCGTTGGCCAGCTCGCCTTCGAGCTCGAGCTGTCCCTGATAGGAGAAGGTCGAAGTCACCTGGCCATAGGCTAGCGCCGGCAGGATCAGCGCGAGGGCCAAAACGAGGCGGATCACTAGTGTCCAGTCGCTCGAAGGTCGGTGGCGGACACGGCAAGAGGGGTGTCCGCGGCGACGGTCTTGCTGCTGCGGTCCGCGATCGCGGGCGCGAGAAACTCGCGGTACGCCGGATTGTCCGTTTCGTCCGTAAAGCCGTAGCCGGTAGCAACGAGGAACTCGCCGAAAGCGTCCTGCTCCCGTTCTTCGACAAAAAAACCGGCCAAGACCCGGCCGTAAGCGGCACCGTGATTACGATAGTGGAACAGGCTGATCGACCAGCGGCCCGCGAGCTTGCCCAGGAAATCGAGCAGGGCGCCGGGTCGTTCGGGAAACTCAAAGCGAACGACTCGCTCGCTGGCGACCCGGCGTTCCAGCGGCGGTTCAGACGACGAGTTATCGGCAGCGTCATGATCGGCAGCGGAGGGGGGTCTACCGCCCACCATGTGGCGGAGGTGCAAGCGGGCCAGCTCGTTGTGGCTCAGGTCTCTTACCGGATAGCCCGCCTCGCTAAGCCGCTGCACGGTGCCGTCGGGTTCATCGCGGGTGCCGTCCAGCGACAGCCCAATAAAGACTCGCGCTTGCTCCGGGTCGCTGTAGCGGTAGTTGAATTCGGTCACCGCCGGTGAACCGAGTACCTTCAAAAACGCCAGGTAGCTGCCGCGTTCCTCCGGGATCATCACGGAGAGAAGCGCCTCCTCGCCGCGCCCCATGGCCGCTCGCTCGACGACGTGACCCATCCGCGAGAAGTTGATGTTGGCGCCGCTGTTAATCGCGATGGTATCGCCGGTCAGCTCACCGCCGTCTTCCAGGTAGCGTTTGATGCCGGCCACCGCCATGGCGCCGGCGGGCTCCACCAGTGAGCGGGTATCCTCGAAAATGTCCCGCATGGCCGCACAGATCTCGTCGGAGCCCACGGTCACCAGCTCGTCGACCAGGCCTTGCGCTACCGCAAACGTGTTGTCGCCCACCCGTCGCACCGCGGCACCGTCCGCGAAGATGCCGACCCGGTCCAGCGTCACCGGGTGCCCTGCAGCCAGCGCTGCCTTGAGGCAGGCGGCGTCCTCGGGTTCCACGGCAATGATCCGCGTTTCCGGGCTCAGTGCGCGAATAACCGCCCCCGCGCCGGCGAGCAGCCCGCCGCCGCCGACCGGCATAAACACGGCTCCGGGCGGGCCCGCGGACTGGTTGAGAAGCTCCAGCCCGATGGTGCCCTGGCCGGCGATGACGTCGGGGTTGTCGAAGGGGTGGACAAAAGGCCGGCCACGTTCTTCGGATAGCGTCTGTGCATGGCTGCACGCCTCGTCGTAGTTGTCTCCGACGAGATGAACCCGGGCGCCCAGCTGGCGGACCGCTTCGACCTTGATACTCGGGGTGGTCCGAGGCATGACAATGTCCGCCTCGAGGTCGAGGCGAGCGGCGGCGCGAGCGACGCCCTGCGCGTGGTTGCCGGCCGACGCGGCGATGACGCCGCTGCGCAGGCCCTGCTCGCTGACCAGTCGATGAATGCACGTATAGGCGCCGCGAACCTTAAACGAGAAGCTGGGCTGCAGGTCCTCCCGTTTCAGCCAGATGGCTTTACCGAGGCGCCGGGTGAGGTTTTCGGCGGGCTCGAGGGGTGTTCGTTTGGCGATGTCATAGACGGGCGCTGAGACCGATCGGCGGAGGTAGTCCAGCAGCGGGTCGGTCTCCGGAAGGGGCCCGTTGTCAGCCACCGGACTGACCAAGCTGCTGGCGGACTGCGCTCGCGACCTCGCTGGTGCTGAGCGTGCCGCCAACGTCCGCGGTGGTTTGCTTCGCGGCGATACAGCGGCTGACGGCCGCGCGGAGCTCGTCCGCGAGGTCGGCCCGCTGAACGTCGCGCTCGAGCCACAGCGCGGCGCTGAGCATGGTGCCCATCGGGTTGGCTTTGCCAAGACCTGCGATGTCCGGCGCTGAACCGTGGATGGGTTCGTACAGGCCAGGGCCATCAGCCGCCAGCGATGCAGAGGGCAATACGCCGAGGGAGCCCGCCACCGCGGCGGTCTCGTCGGTCAGGATGTCGCCGAACATGTTCTCCGTGACCATCACGTCAAAAAACGCAGGGCGGGTCACCAGCGTCATGGCGGCCGCGTCGACGAGCATGGTGTCAAACGTGAGGTCCGGATACTCGTCGCCAACGATGGCGGTCGTCAGCGAGCGCCAGAGTCGGGAGGTTGCCAGCACGTTGGCCTTGTCGACCAAAGTCAGGTGGCCGCGGCGCTGACGCGCCAGGTCACCGGCCAGGCGAACAACCCGCTCGATCTCGCCGGCGTGATAGCTGCAGAGGTCCGAGGCAGACTGGCTGCCCTCCGTTTTCTCGCCGAAGTAGATGCCGCCGGTCAGCTCGCGCACGACCAGCAGGTCGACGCCCTCAAGCCGATCTGGCTTGAGCGGACTGGCGTCAGCCAGAGCGGGCTCCATGCGGGTGGGTCTTAGGTTCGCGAAAACCTCCATCCCCTGGCGCAGCCGCAGCAGACCCTGCTCAGGCCTGACGCTGGCGGTGGGGTCGTCCCACTTCGGTCCGCCCACCGCGCCGAGAAGGACACCGTGGCTTTCGATGCAGGCCTTAAGCGTTGCCGCCGGCAGGGGATCGCCCGTTTCGTCGATCGCCGCGCCGCCGATCAGATGGCGGTCCACCGCCAGCTCCAGCCCGTTGCCGTCAGCCAGCGCGCTTAACACCTCGATGGTCGCATCGACGACCTCCGGCCCGATACCGTCACCCGGCAGCGCAACCAGCCTGACGGTCATGCGCGCTCGCTCTCGAAACGGCTGATGGCGGCGTCCTGCTCCAGCAGAAAGCCAAGCGCGTCGACGCCGTTCAAAAAGCAGTGCTGCGCAAAACCGTCCAGCGGGAACGTTTCGACGTGAGGGCCAGCCTCGATCCGTCGCCGCTCGACGTCGATCATCACCTCTGCACCCGGGTTGGCCAGCAGCCACCGGTGCAGCTCTTCGGATACCACCACCGGCAGCAGACCGCACTTCTGGGAGTTAGAGGAAAAGATATCAGCGAGCTTGCTGGAAACCACAGCCTTGAAGCCGAAGTCGCGAATGGCCCAGGGCGCGTGTTCTCGCGACGAGCCACAGCCGAAGTTGCGCCCGCCGACTAAGATCCCAGCGGTCCGTGCGGCCGGCTGGTTCAGCACAAAATCTTTGCGAGGCTGATCGTTTTCATCGAAGCGCCAATCCCGGAAAAGGGCGTCGCCAAAACCTTCGGAAGAGGTGGTGGTCAGAAAGCGCCCGGGAATGATTTGGTCGGTGTCGACATTATCCTGAGGAATCACGACGGTGGTCTCCGCCAGATGGGTGATTTTCTGCATCAGGCCGCCTCGCTGGTGTTGATCCGCGGATCGGCGACACAGCCGGCGACCGCTGCCGCCGCCGCCGCCGCGGGGCTGGCGAGCAGGGTTCGGGAGCCAGGACCTTGGCGCCCCTCAAAATTGCGGTTGCTGGTGCTGATCGCGAGCGCGCCATCCGGCACGATGTCGCCGTTCATGGACAGGCACATGGAGCAGCCGGGTAAGCGCCACTGAGCGCCGGCATCGATGAATATCTGATGCAGGCCCTCCTTCTCGGCGGCCCGATACACCTGTTCCGAACCCGGCACCACCAGCATGGTGACTTCGGGATGGACCTTGCGTCCCTTCAGCTGCGCTGCGGCTGCCCGCAGATCGGAGATCCGGGAATTGGTGCAGCTCCCGACAAAGACCACGTTGACCTTGGTACCGATCATCGACTGGCCGGCGTCCAGCCCCATGTACTCCAGCGCCTTCTCCTCCGACGCGTCGGCCGGCGAGGGGATTGCTTCGGTGATGGGGACCACCATCCCGGGGTGTGTGCCGTAGGTGATGGTCGGCGCGATATCGGCAGCATCGATCTTCACCTCGCGGTCGAACGTCGCGCCCTCGTCGCTGCGCAGGGTTTGCCAGTCTTTCACCGCTGCATCAAACGCCTCACCCTCGGGGCTCAGCGGCCGACCGCGCAGGTAATCGAAGGTTTTCTGGTCGGGCGCGATCATGCCGGCCCGCGCACCGGCTTCGATGCTCATGTTGCAGACGGTCATGCGCTGCTCCATGTCCAGGCCCTCGATGGTGCTGCCGGCATACTCGATGACGTGACCGGTACCACCGCTGACGCCGATGGTGCCGATGATATGGAGGATCAGATCTTTGGCCGTCACGCCGGCGCCGAGCTCGCCGTCGATGGTGATCCGCATCGACTTGGGCTTGCGCTGCAGCACGCACTGGGTTGCCAGGACATGGCCAACCTCGGTGGCACCGATGCCGAAGGCCAGTGCCCCGAACGCGCCGTGTGTGCTGGTGTGGCTGTCGCCGCAGACAATGGTTTTTCCCGGACTCGTGGCACCCAGCTCCGGCCCGATCACGTGCACGATGCCGCGATAGTCGCTGTCCCAGTCGTGAAGGGTGATCCCGAAGTCGCGGCAGTTTTCGCGCAGCGTGGCGACCTGGGTCCGAGCCTGCTCGGTCACGTAGGGGCGCCGCCCGTCCCGGGCCGGCAGCGTTGGGGTCGAGTGATCGATGGTGGCGAGCGTCAAGTCCGGTCGACGCACTTTCAGGCCACGTTCGCGCAGCATGGCGAAGGCCTGCGGGGAAGTCACCTCATGGGTCAGGTGCAGATCGATAAAGAGCACCCCCGGGGTCGCCGGCGTCTCGCTGACAACCTCATGGGCTGCCCAGATCTTTTCAAACAGAGACTGCGGACTGGCCATGAACGGCGGACTCCTTGGTGGGCAGGGTTTCAAGCCAGCCGTGCTGGTCAGAGGTTTGTCCGGTGAACAGGCCGAAGAAGAGTTCCTGGAGGCGTTTTGTGATCGGTCCGCGCCCTTCGCTGCGCACGTTGATCCGGTCGACGGAGCGCACCGGCGTAATCTCGGCGGCGGTCCCGGTGAAAAAGATCTCGTCAGCCAGGTAGAGGAGTTCCCGAGGCATATCCTGCTCGATCACCTCGATGCCTTCATCAGCCGCGAGCTTGAACACCGTGTCACGGGTGATACCGTAGAGGATCGACGCGCCGGCCGGCGGCGTATAGATCTTGCCGTCGCGAACGACAAACAGATTTTCGCCGGAACCCTCGCTCAGCATGCCGTTGCTGCTGAGCGCAATGCCTTCGCTGAAGCCGAGGCGATGAGCCTCTTCGGCGATCAGCTGGCCCGACAGGTAGTTGCCGCCGGCCTTCGCCATGGCCGGCAGCGTGTTGGGGGCATAGCGCTGCCAGCTGGACATGCAGACGTCCACGCCGTTGGCCATCGCCTCCTCCCCGAGATAGGCGCCCCACTTAACCGCCGCAACCGCCACCTCAACCGGCGTTTCCGGCGTGGGCGCCACTCCGAGGGTCCCGGCGCCGCGGAACACGATCGGCCGGATGTAGGCTGCCGGCAGCTCGTTGGCCGCCACGAGGCCACCGCAGGCGGTCAGCAGCTCATCGACCGTGTACGGCACTGGCATGCGGTAAATCTTTGCCGAATCATGCAGCCGCTTGAGGTGGTCGGTGATGCGAAAGCCCCTCGGGCCATCCGGCGTCTCGTAGACCCGAATACCCTCAAAGACACTCGACCCGTAATGCAACGCGTGGGTCATTACGTGCACCCGCGCATCGTCCCACGGCATCGTGCTGCCGTTGAACCAGATGAAGGGTGGGGGGGTCATTTTTGGCATGCTACTGTCCTGTTATGTCAACTGATAGTCGGGAGCGGGCCCACGATGGGTGAATCAGCCCGCTAGACGGAGTTTCTCGCGGGCGCGTCTTCTCTCGGGGTGGTCTGGCGATTCACCTGGCGGCTGGCCGCATTGATGATCTCCAGCAGGCCCTGCGTGGAGGCCGCAATGATATCAGTGCTGACGCCGGTGCCTTTGAGCTCACTTTCGCCCCACTGCGCCCGAACCTCGGCTTCGCCTTGCGCATCCTCACCCTGCGTCACGCTCCGAACGGCCAGGCCGCTGACCCTCAGAGCCAGGCCGGTGGCGCGGATCATCGCCTTGAAGGCCGCGTCCAGCGGACCGTCGCCATGGCTCTCCTCGCTGTGGACTTCGCCCGACTCGTGGGTCAGCGACACGCTGGCTGACGCCTCCTCTTCGCCGCTGCCGCTCACCACCCGCAGCGCGCTCAGCTGCCAGGGGCCGCTGCGCGCTGCCTGGCCGGTCACGAGGGCCTCCAGATCGGCATCGTAGATCCGCTTCTTGCGGTCCGCCAGCGACTTAAACGATTTGAAGACGCTCGCCATGTCGACGTTTTCCACGTCAAAGCCCAACGCCTTGATACGATCGGACACCGCGTGGCGGCCGCTGTGTTTGCCCAGCACGAGGTCAGACTTCTGCACGCCGACGTCTTCGGGCTTCATGATCTCGTAGGTTTCAGCGTGCTCCAGCACGCCGTGCTGGTGAATGCCGGCTTCGTGCGCGAAGGCGTTGTCTCCGACAATAGCCTTGTTGCGCGCCACGAAGGTGCCGGTAATCCCCGCCAGCAGGCGGCTGGCCGGATGGAGTTTGGTGGTGTCGATGTTCGTCTGGCGCCCATAGTGGTCCGCGCGGGTTCGCAGGGCCATGACGATCTCCTCCAGTGAGGCGTTGCCGGCGCGCTCCCCGATGCCGTTGATCGTGCACTCGATCTGCCCGGCGCCGGCCTCCACCGCCGCCAGGGAGTTGGCCACCGCCATTCCGAGGTCGTTGTGGCAGTGGGTGCTGATCACGGCCTGGTCGACATTGGAAACCCCTTGGCGGATCTGGCTGACCAGCCGACCCATTTCCCCGGGCGTGGTATAGCCTACGGTGTCGGGGATGTTGATTGTGCCCGCACCCGCGGCGATCACCGCCTCGAAGACTTCAATCAGGAATTCCGGTTCGGTGCGGATGGCGTCCTCGGCCGAAAACTCCACGTCCTCCACCATCTCGCGGGCCATTTTGACCCCGCCAACCGCCTGCGCCAGCACCTGTTCGCGGCTCATCTTCAGCTTGTGCTCGCGATGGATGGGGCTGGTGGCGATAAACACGTGGATGCGCTTCGCCGGGGCTGGCTCGAGCGCACGCCCGCTGGCTTCGATGTCGCCGGGATTGCAGCGCGACAGTGAACAGATCGTTGGCCCCTCAATTTCGCTGGCGATCGACCGCACGCAATTGAAGTCGCCGTCGGAGGCTGCGGCAAAACCCGCTTCGATTACGTCCACCTTCAGCGCGGCGAGCATCTGAGCCATCCGCAGCTTCTGCGGCTGGGTCATCGAAAAGCCAGGGCTTTGTTCGCCGTCGCGAAGCGTGGTGTCGAAGATTCGGACAGGATGACTACTCATGATGCAATCGCCTCAATCGATGTTGGTTGCCGGGTCTCTGGACCGTTTGTGATGTCGATAACGTCCCGCAGCTGGCGCAGTGCCTGTGTCAGCGCATTGACCGAGCGGCCCTGGCCGCGAAGCTCGACACTGAGCAGCTGGCCGTCTGTCGCCGGCTCAAGCACCATTCGCTCGAGGCCGAACCCGTGCCGCTCGATCAGCCAGATCGCCTGTACCGCGCTGCCGCTGATCGATGCCAGGCGCAATTGTAATGCGTGATTCATAGTCAGTCTCCAGTCATCCGTCGTTTCCCGTGAGCGGCGCAAAAAAAAAGCCCCGCTTCGGCGGGGCTTTTGCTGTTTGAACCGTGTTTGCTGCTCAAAAGCCCCCGCTACCGCTTCGCGCGATAATAAGGAGAGCAAGTACAAGCAGCGCGCCGACGACAGCCGGCACCAGATTGGTGGGGCGGGAGGCGGCTTTTGCCACCAGCTTTCGGCGCTGTTTTGCGGGTCGTCGCTGTTTCATCCCTCGATCCTCTGCCATGCTTTCTTTGGTGTCAAGCCCAAAACCCGGGTTTTTTGTTTCAAACTGTGGCGGTTTATTCGCTCAGCGCCTTAATGAGCAGGTCGCGCTCCAGCGTCGCCGCGGCCCGGTCGGGAAACTTGAGCTGCAGCTTCGAGTCCCCCAACAGCTGGATATTGAACTGAGCACCCTCTTCGTTCTTCGCTTCGAAGACCCGCGTGATGTGGATGATCTTGTCGAGCACCACCACATACCCTTTTACTTCGTGAATCCTGGCCATCTATCGGTTGTCATCCCCTGTTTGGTTTTCGTCATCGACTGGCTCTGGATCAACGGCGCCCTCCGGTTGGGGGGCCTCACCCTCGAACGAGCTCTCCGCCGGCGCTGCGGTTTCAGCTTCGGGCTGCCCGGCGTCGTCTTCTGCCGCAGTGCTCGCCGCCTCAGGCTTTGAGACCCGCTTGCCGGTTTTCTTCTTTCGTTTCTTTCGCGTTCCAGGCTTCTTGCTGCGTTTCTTTTTGCTCGGCGAGGGGCTCTTAGCCGCAGCGGGTTCCGGCCCGTTGGCGGGGGACTCAGCAGCTATGTCTGATGCCGGCGCCGCTTGGGCGTCATCGTCGGGATTAGGCTGCTGGGGCGGCAGCGGTTCGCCGAAGGGAAACGGCCGGCGGCTGGTGGCCTGGCTGGCGAAGAGCGCCATTTCGCGCTGATAGTCGATAAGCTGGCGCGTAAACCCCGTAATCCCTTCGTTGCGGCTTCCGGTGAAGATCAGAGCGCCCAGATTGATGACCACCGCCAGCCCAAGTAGCCACAGCGACAGCCAGAAAATGACCAGGTAAACGGCGGTGAGCAGCAGCCTGAGCCAGGAGTCGGTGTTGGACCAGGGGTCAGGGCTTGGCGCGGTTGAGGTCTGCTCGGCGCCAGAATCGGGGTTTTCAGCCATTGGGGATCCTCATTGGTTGAATTGCCGGGAAAAAAACCATATATCTCGTTCAGGCTCGATTCACGATCAGTGCTTATACTGAGCCTGCTAACTAGCGGGAGACCGTAACATGATCCGACACATATCCATCGTCCTGATGGTCACAGCGCTGCTCGGCGGCTGCGCCAGCTATTCCGACCGCTATGACGAGCTGGATGTTTACGGGTACGGCAACAGCTACGGTTATGACGACAGCTATGTGGTGGACGAGGTGGTTTACGGCGGCCACAGCTACGGCGGGTTTGGCGGCTTCGGCGCCCCCCTGGCTGGCGGCTTTGTCGGAGGAGCTGGGTTAGGTCCCGGATTTGGCCCAGGTTTTGGGCCTGGCTTTGGGTCCGGCTTCGGTTTTGGCTATGCCCACGATCCGTACTGGCGCAGCAGCGCCTTCGGCCTGTTCTATCAGGATTTCCCCAGCTACTTCGTTTGGTCGCCGTACCGCCGTTTTTATCCGGGCTTTGGCCACAACTTCGGCTTTGGTTTCGGCAGCACGTTTTTCGGCCCCTACCGCTACGCCGACTTTGGGTTTGGGCACTTTTCGCCCTTCTTTGGCTACACCTACCGGCCGCGGTTCAGCTACTTTGGCTTCCACAGTCCGACGTACTACAGCCCGTCCTATTTCTATGACTATGGACGTCGCGATCGGCGCTTTGCGGTCCGGACACCCCGGGCCGGGGCTGCACGGAATGAAGCTCGCCGGCTCGCCGGTGGCGCGCGCCCGGGTGTCTTCGCCAATCGCGCACAGACCGGTCGAGCCAAGCAGGAATTCCCGGTCAACGCCCGCAACAGCCGGACCTTCAGCAACGGCCGCACCGTTGGCGCCGCTGGATCCTTTAATACTCGCGGGGCGGCGAGCGGCAGCAGCCGTACGTTCACTGACCGAGGTCAGGGGTTAAGCCGAACACAGAGCGCCAGCCGAGCCACTACCGGCGGCCGCTCGCAGCGCGTTAACCGGGCTGGCAACGCCTTTAGCGGCACACGCAGCGCCGCTGGCGACCGCCAGCGAATTAATCGAAGCGCCAGCCGTTCGAACGCCGTCCGCCAGCCGGCGGCCGCGGCCTCGCGATCGACGCGGTCCTTAAGCCCCAGCGCACGGAGCACGGCGAGAACGTCAGCGACCTCGCGCCAGCGGTCGGCCGCCGCCAATCGACCGGTGAAGATAGAGCAGAACGGACGCTCGTTGGTGACGCGCCCGTCAGCCAGCCGCCAGGGAAGCTTCCGCACCCTCAACAGCCGGCCGCAGTCGCGGACCCGTCCCCAGGCGCGCACGTTTGGGACGACAACCCAGCGGAACGCCGGTTTTGCGTCGCGCACGCCGGCGAGATCCCAGGCCAGCTCTCAGCCTCGAACGCAGGCCAGAACACAGACCAGGTCTCAGCCCAGGACGTCCCAGCGAAATTCAACGAATCGTCGCAGCACGGTGCCGGTCAACCGAACGCCGGTGGTGCGCTCTTCCGCCGGACGAGTGCCTACCCGGTCGACCACTCGATCGACCAATCGCAGCAGCGGCGCCCGGAAGCCGGGCGCGGTGAACCGCCCGGCCGCACGGTCCCCCGTCCGCTCGGCCCCGCAGAGCCGCAGCTACCGGCAGTCGACGCCGCGTCAGCCCGTGCGCCAGCCGGCACCTCGCACGCAGCAGCGTGCACCGGCTCCGCGTCAGTCAGCGCGTTCCGCGCCGCCCCGGCGCAGCTCTGGCGGCCGCAGTCGCTCAGGCAGCCGAGGCGGCCGCAACTAGGGTACCTGGCGGGGCGTCTAGCGAAAGCGCGTTAGGAAATTACTGGCTTCAAGGACAATCCCTCCACCCGGCCTGAGGCCGGGCGGAGGGCGCCTTTGAGGGAGGAAGAATCGCAGTCTCAGCGGGACAGCTGATCCAGTTCGCAGCGCAGCTCCGACCTTCTTGTCTTGAGCGCATCCACATCTGGCTTGCCGCTGGGCATCCGTTCCAGCTCAAGCTCAATCTTTCCCAGTTCGACCATCAGGTCGTGTAGCGTGGCGACGCGCTGGGTCCGATTGCCTGCTTGAGTCACGGCTAACATCCTGTGTAGCTACCCATCCGATCCTGCGGTGATAACAAAGCAATTGCTGTGCCAATCTGAAGTATTGCCGACAAACGTGGCAGTCGAGGCGCTCAGCGACAACATTGGGGTGGTTTGGCGCCCAAATAGTGACGCGTCACGTCAGTTTTTGCCCCACTTAAACCGGCTACCGCGTCCATAAATGCAGGAGTGAACGGCCTTGCTGGACGTCAGGGTGTCGGCTGCTTTTCCAGCCGCTGCCCGCTGCGGGGTTTCCGAAGCACCTTGCCGCCATTGCCGAAACGAAAGGGCAGGGATCGGGTTCGACCCCAGGTATCGGCCCGATAGACCGCAAAGTGAAGATGGGGCATCGTGCTGTGGCCGGTGTTGCCCGACAGGGCGATGGGCTGACCGGCGCTGATCCGGTCCCCGACATCCACCAGCGCCCCGTCTTTTTTCAGGTGGTAATACTCGCCGGTAGTGCCGTCGTCGTGCAGGATCACCACAAAATTGGCGTAGCGGCCGCAGCCTTTCTCCCAGCAAGCCTTGTTGTGGCGCTCGCGGACCCTCACTACGACGCCCCCGCGCGCCGCGTTGATCTGACTGCCGACGGGCATATCAAAATCCACCGCGTAGTGCTCCCGGCCGGTATGAGAAAAGCGGGATCCGAATCCCTGCACAATCCGCCAGCGCTCGCCGACGGGAAACGGCAGCTGGTAAAGAAATTGGTCGTCGTGATCGACGGTTTGCAGGCCCACCGTCCAATCGAACCAATACTGGTAGCGGTAACGCTTACCTTCCTGCTGGCGGGTGTAGGCGGCCAGCTTGCTGCGCTCCTCACCCTGTAGCGACACCGTGACGCTACCGTTCGGCCCTTTCAGGTTGCTGGTCTCAGCGCGGAAGCTCAGGGTCAAAGGCCAGGGCTTTAAGTTTCGCGCAAAGAAGTTGATGCCGTCAGCGTGTTCCTCCGGCTCGACGCAAACCCAATCGTCCATGCAGGAGGGATCCGCGGCGTTCGCGCCCCAGCTGAGCAGGAGGAGAAGAAAAACCGCCAGGGAAGCGTGGCGATAAGCTGAATGACTGATAGCATGCACCGCGTTCTTCTGACACCACCGCTATCGTGAAGTTTCAGCTCAACCCTCAACAGCAGGCCGCCGTCGACTGTTGCGACAAGCCGCTGCTGGTGCTGGCCGGTGCCGGCAGCGGCAAGACCGGCGTGATCACCCGTAAGGTTGTCCACCTGGTCCGCGGGCAGGCGCTGCTGCCTGAAAAGATCGCTGCGATCACGTTCACTCGCAAAGCCGCCCGTGAGATGCGTCAGCGCGTCGCTCGACAGCTCGGCGACCAGGCTGCCCAGGTCTGGATCTCGACCTTTCACGCGCTGGGCCTGCGGATTTTGCGGGAGGAGGCTGAACGCCTCGGCTATCGGCCGGGTTTCAGTATCTTCGATCCGCAGGACAGCCTCACGCTGCTGCGGGAGATCCTGCCCGACAGCGCCAGCCGGGATGATCTGGAGCGCATCCGCTGGCAGATCAGCGCCTGGAAAAACGAGGGGCTCGGGCCGGACGACGCACCCGGCGAGCCGAATACGCTCGAGGTATTTCGTGGCTATCAGGAGCGGTTGAAACACTACAACGCGTTTGACTTTGACGATCTCGTGGCGCAGCCCGGGGCTCTGCTGGCGAGCGATGCCGACTGCCGCGAGCGCTGGCAGTGGCAGTTTCGCCACGTGCTCGTCGACGAATGTCAGGACACGAACAGCTGCCAGTATCGGCTGCTGCGGCTTTTGATCGGCGCGCGCACGGGCCTGACTGCGGTGGGTGACGACGACCAGTCTATCTACGGCTGGCGGGGCGCCCGGCCGGACAACCTCGAGCAGCTGCAGCGCGATTTTCCTGAACTGTCGATCATCAAGCTGGAGCAGAATTACCGGTCGAGCGGGACTATTCTCAAGGCCGCCAACGCGCTGATCGCACACAACCCTCACACCCTTAGCAAGGCGCTGTGGAGCGAACTCGGCGTCGGTGATCCGGTGGCGCTGCGCCCCTGTCAGGACCCGGCTGACGAGGCTGATCAGGTGGTGGCCGCCATTCTCGAACGAAAGTTTGCCCGCAAGGCGCAGCCTGGCGACTTCGCCATCCTCTATCGATCCAACCATCAGGCGCGAGCGCTGGAGCAGGCGCTGCGCGGCCACCGGCTGCCCTATCGGGTATCAGGCGGCCCCTCGTGGTTTGAGCGTGGCGAGATCAAAGATCTGATCTGCTACCTGCGGCTGCTCGCCAACGAGCGGGATGACGCGGCGTTCCTGCGCGTGATTAATCGTCCGCGACGGGAAATCGGTGCGGGTACGGTCGACAAGATCGCCGAGGCTGCAGCCCGTCGGGGCGGCGCTCTACTTGCCGCGAGCCGTCACCTGCCGGCCAGGGTAGCCGCTCGTCCCGCCGCCCGCGTGCGTGATTTTGTCGAGTGGCTCGACGAGCTCAAGGAGAGTTCCCTGACACCCGGCCAGATGCTGGAGCGCGTTGTCGATGAAACCGGCTTTCGCGATTTTGTTGCCCGCGAGGCCGGTGATGAAGCGACCGGACGATCTCGAGCCCGCTCGGTGGACGAGTTTGTTAAGTGGGTTTCGGGGATGGAGGGCGGCCTGACCGAGGTCATCCAGCAGCTCTCCCTGGGTGATGAAGATTCCTCGGACGATAACGACGATCGCGTGCGGCTGATGACGCTCCATGCCGCCAAGGGTCTGGAGTTTCCTCACGTCTTTATGGTCGGCGTGGAGGAGGGGGTGTTACCGCATCGAAACTCGCTGGACGATGGCCAGCTCGAGGAAGAGCGTCGGCTGATGTACGTCGGTATCACGCGGGCCCAGCAGAGCCTGACGATCAGCTGGTGTCAGGCGCGCCGGCGTTTCGGCGAGGTGTCCGACGAGGGCGTCAGTCGATTTGTGGCGGAGATTCCCGAAGAGCTGGTGCACCGTCACGGCGCACAGGACGTCAGCAGCCCGCAGACCGCCAAAGCTCACCTGGCCGGACTGCGGGACATGCTCGGAGACCTTTAATCAACCGTTGAAAAAAGCCATCCATGGCCCATGCTCATAACGATGGCAACGACGCCAAGTGAAAAATGTGATTTTCACTTGGCTCACATTTTCAATGGCTCTTAGCCATCGAAAATGCCGGCACATCCCTGTGCCGCTGTAGCGCGCCGAAGAACTCGGTTCTTCGGCTCGCTAATTGGAAAAGACGTCGCCCAGTCGGATGAAAAAGGTGCCGTCCCCTTCCTCGCCCATACCGACACCTATGTACAGCGGTCCCAGCGGCGATCGGTAGCCAAAGTACAGGCTGCCGTGGAGCAGGGCGGAGTCGAAGCTGATGTCGGAGCGATCGTCCCAGACGTTGCCGAGCTCCACCGTGCCACCCAGGTAGGCGGGGAACAGGCCGCCGCTGTTGAGGGCGTAGCGATAGCCGGCGATGCCCAATGCCAGGTGCTGGCCAGACAGCTCGTTGAATTCCAAACCCGACAGGTTGCCGAATCCGCCGGCGCGGAACTCACCGTAGATCGGCGCGTTGCTGTCGATGGTGGTGTTGAAGGTGCCCCCCAGCAGGAGATGGTGACGATCGCGCAGGAGCCAGTTGTAGAAATAGGTGGAGGTGACCTGGCGGAAGTTGGTGTCCGCACCGAGGGCACCGGATTCGCCGAGCATCTCGATCTCTCCAAAGCCCCCCGTGTCGGGAAAAAACAGATCGTTCAGATGGTCGTAGCGAAAGCGGGCAAACCACTCACCCAGGTCGAAATCCACGTTGGGGATTCCGAGGTCGCCCACGCTGACCTCGCTGTCTCCGGTGCCGAGCCTCAGACCCACGCTGAAGTCGGCTGAGTTGCCGAACTCTTTGCCCGCGCTGAATTCCAGCTGAGCCTGATCGACCAGGATTTCAGCCTGCCGCTCGCCGTCTTCAAAGACGCGAAACTGGTCGCGCCGGATTTCCGCCCGTGCCGTCAGATACCAGGGCGCGCGAGCCTGGAAGGGTTTGTACAGCTCGGTGAACAGCGCCGGCTCCTCGCCGATCTGGACGACAGTCCGCCAGTCCCCGCCGAGCTCGTCAATATCGGTCTTCAGTAGGCCGAACCGAAGATTGAACGCATTGTCGTTGGCGTCAGAAATAAAGGTGAGGCCGTATTCGATGAAATTCGGCGCGCGCGGGTCTGGCAGAACGTCGAGCACTACGCCGAGCTCGCCGTTCTCCTCGGTGAGGCGGTAGCGGACCTCGCGGAGAAATCCCAGTCCATAGATCTGCGCCAGCTCACGATCGAGCTCGTCAAAATTCAGTGGCTCTCCCGTGGCGATGCCCAGCCGACTGAGAATCATGTCGTCGGAGTACACCGACTGATTGTTCAGACGAACCCACTGGATAACGCCGGCTGGATTTCGGCAGTCGAGCAGTGCTCGCCGGTAGGCCCGGTAGTCGGCTTCGCTGAGGCTGTAGGGGCGCAGGCGATCAGCCTGCGCCAAGGCGGTCGCTTCGCCGACGGGGATCGCATCGCGAAATTTCTCGAAATCCACCGAGGTCAGCGTGTCTGACAGATCGGGAACCAGCAGCGTGTCTTCCGCCCGCAGCAGCCGGGTCTGCGCGGCGGCACCCTGCACGACCAGCAGGTTGGTCAGCTGCTCGACCATGTCAAACAGGTTGCCGAGCTCGTCGCGCCCGAACAGCGGCGTACCCACGTCGACGGCGATAATCACATCCGCCCCCATATCCCGCGCAATGCCCACGGGCAGGTTGTTGACAATCCCACCATCCACCAGCAGCTGGTTGCCGCGGGGAACGGGTGAAAACGCGCCGGGAATTGACATGCTGGCCCGCATAGCTGCGGCCAGATCGCCCTCCTTCAGCACCACCTCCCGGCCGGTGATAATGTCCGCCGCCACGGCGCGAAAGGGGATGGGGAGGCGGTCAAATTCTTCCTGCTGAGTTTGTCCCAGGGTGATCCGCTTGAGCAGCAGGTTGACCTTTTGGCCGGCCAGCACACCGCCTGGCAGGACCAGCTCTCCCTCCCGGTAGCCGAGTTTTGGTCCGAACAGGTCCAGGTCGTCGTCCCGCTTGCGTCGAAAGCGGCGCTCGATACGGCTCGGCTGGTCGACAAAGAGGTCGTTCCAGTTGAGCTGGTTCATCTGCTGTTCGATCTGCGCGCTGGTCATGCCGGTCGCGTAGAGCCCCCCGATAACCGATCCCATCGAAGTGCCGGTGATGAAGTCGATGGGGACGCGCATGGCCTCCAGCTGTTTCAGCACCCCGATGTGGGCCGCGCCGCGGGCGCCGCCCCCGCCGAGGACCAGCCCGATCCGAGGCCGCTCATCGCTGGTCAGCCGGCAGAAACCGGGTGATGGCTCAGGCGTCTCGGCCCCGCTGACTGGGCTGAGCCAGGTCAGCAGCAAGGTGAGCCACAAAACGAATTTTCGGAAAAAAATACGCACAACTGTTTCTCGCTGGCAGGTTAAGGGGGCATGTTAGCGGGGCAAATCCAGGCGAACGAGCCTAAATATGACCACAGGCTGTAACCTCAGCTTCGCTGGTCCGTATGATGGGGTAATGAAACGACGTTTCCGCCGCCTGGTGAAAGAACACCAGGGCCAGCTCTTTTCGCTGGCTTACCATTTGCTGGGCAATTCGGCCGAAGCCGAAGACGTGGCGCAGGACGTGCTCGTCAAGCTTTGGCAGCACCTGGCTGGGCTCGAAGCCGAGCGGGTAAAACCCTGGCTGCTGCGGGTCACCCGCAACGCCTGCCTGGACCTGCTGCGCCGGCGCCGCTACAGCCAGGCTTACGTTGCCGAAACCGTGGGTGGTGAGCCCCTGGCGGTCACCGAGACCCCGCTGGATCGACTGTCAAGCAGCGATCTCGGGCAGCGGCTGGCCCAGGCGATCCGGGAGCTGGACGAGCCGTTCCGGTCGCTGGTGGTTTTGCGCGACGTCGAAGAACTGAACTATCAGGAAATTGGTCAAACGCTGGATCTGAGCGACAGCCAGGTCAAGGTTTACCTTCACCGAGCGCGTCGCAAGCTGCGCAAGCGCCTTGGGAGTGAATTGGATGACTGACAAACAACTGCCGACGTGGTTTGACGAACGGATTGAAGCCTGGCTCGACGACGAGCTGAGCGGCAGCGAGGCGGCGCTGTTCGAGGCCCGGCTCGCCACCGATCCACTGCTCGAGCGTGAGGTTGAACGCGCGACTCGGCTCGGCGCTCAGCTCCAAGACCTGCCTGCTCTTCAGGCGCCCAGCTCGCTGAGCCGGAACGTCATGGAGATCACCGGCAACACGTTTGCGCTGCCCAAGCTCGCGTTCCCTGCCTGGGGCTGGTCGCTCGGCGGTGCCTGCGCTGCGGCGCTGGCACTGATGGTCACGCTGGGCCCCGGGGTTCTCCCCGGGGGTGAGCCGGAGCTTCAGCCGACGGCACAGGAGCTGGCCAAGGCCCGAGCGGATCTGGCGCTGGCGCTGGGCTATGTGGATCAGGCTGGAGACATGGCGGCCCGTCAGCTGGGCGGCCAGGCGGGCGCGCTGACGGTGCGGGGTCTGCTGGAGCCGGCCCGGCGACTGAACAGTGACGGTGCCGACACGATATGAGGCGACTGGCCAAACTACTGCTGACGGCCCTGCTGCTCGCGCCGCTGGCCGCGGTTGCCCAGGGCTTGACCGACCATCCGGGATTTGTCGACTTTGGTGACCTCGACGGGATCGCCGACGTTGAGCCCACGGTCGAGGTGTCGCTCGGGCCTGCGCTGCTCGGGTTTCTGCGCAAAACGGTTGCCAACGAGGACCCGGAACTCTCCAGCACGCTGGGCAAGCTTCGCGGTATCGAGCTCCGGGTCTTCGAACTGCGCGCCGACCAGCTCGACAACGCCCGCGATCAGGCGCTGTCGATTTCCAAACGTCTGAAGTCGGCAGACTGGGAGCCGGCGCTCCGCGTTCGCGGCGGCGATGGGACGGTCCACATGTTTATGAAAACCCGCGACGAGATCGTAGAGGGCATGGTGGTGATGATCGTGGAATCAGGCGGCGACGCGGTGTTTCTGAACATTGTCGGTGAGATCGATCCGGAGCAGCTCGGCAGCGTTGCCAGTCGCTTCGGCGTTGACCTGGACGACCTATAACGCACTACTCCGGCGTCTTGCCTCGTCGCGCTGGCCGACTGGGCTGCCGGCTGCGGTCCGAAACCCCTGGTCGAGGCGATTCGCAGAGAGACCAGCGAAAGCACGGGTGGTCCACCTGGTAGGGGACAAGCTGCCAGTGATTCGGCAGATTCGGGCTCTCGATCAGATCGTCCGTAGCGGGTACAAACTGCAGCATCAGCAAATCCTCCTTGATGAATGAGCCTCCGTTTTACCGGGGCGCAATGGCCGGCTCGTAACGTCGTTCTGACATTTTTCTGGCAACAGATATCGCTGCAGCTCCGGGTTCTGCTAATCTCGCCGCTGGGCGCGCGCTCCGGCGCGCGCAGTCTCCAGAATTTCGAATACTGAGGTAGCTAATGCAATCCAGCGTCGACCTTTTCGCTGCGGCCTGTGAACGGATCCCCGGCGGCGTCAATTCGCCCGTGAGGGCCTTCAAAGGTGTGGGCGGGGACCCAATTTTTATGCGCCGCGCCGAGGGCTGCCGGCTTTACGACGAGGACGGCAAGGAATACATCGATTACGTGGGTTCCTGGGGTCCGATGCTGGCTGGCCACAACCATCCGAAGGTTCGTGAGGCGGTGGTGGACGCGGCGCAGCAGGGTCTGAGCTTCGGGACCCCGTGCGCCCGTGAGGTCGTGATGGCTGAGCTTCTGTGCCAGCGAGTGCCGGGGCTGGAACTCGTCCGCATGGTGAACTCGGGCACTGAAGCGTGCATGAGCGCGCTGCGTCTGGCCCGCGGGTTCACGGGCCGGGATCGGCTGATCAAGTTTGAGGGTTGCTATCACGGCCACGCGGACTCGTTTCTGGTTAAGGCCGGCAGCGGCGCGCTGACCCTCGGGCAGCCCAATTCCCCCGGCGTGCCCGCCAGCCTCGCCGATCTGACGCTGACGCTGAACTACAACGACATCGATCAGGTACGCGAGGTGATGGCGGAAGTCGGTGACCAGGTCGCCTGCATCATCGTTGAGCCGGTGGCGGGCAATATGAACTGTATTCCGCCGCAGCCCGGCTTTCTTGAGGGCCTGAAAGAAGTCTGCGAGGAGCACGGCTCGGTGCTGATCTTCGATGAGGTCATGACCGGCTTTCGGGTGGCCAAAGGCGGCTGTCAGGAGCGCTTCGGTGTCACCGCCGATCTCTGTACCTTTGGCAAGGTGATCGGCGGCGGCATGCCCGTCGGGGCTTTTGGTGGCCGTCGGGACATTATGGAGCACATTGCGCCGACCGGACCGGTCTACCAGGCCGGCACCCTGTCCGGGAACCCGGTGGCCATGGCGGCCGGCATCGCCAATCTAGAGGTGCTGGCGGAACCGGCGTTCTACGAGCGGCTTGAAGACAAGATCAACTATCTCACCAAGGGCCTGAATGAGGCGGCCGCGGCTGCGGGCATCCCGTTCATGACCCAGCAGGTGGGCTCAATGTTCGGCATGTTCTTCACCGACCAGCCAGCGGTGACTACGTTCGCTGACGTTGAGCGATGTGACGGCGAACGGTTCAAGCGTTTTTTCCATCTCATGCTTGAGCAGGGGGTTTACCTCGCGCCTTCAGCGTTCGAAGCTGGGTTTCTATCGCAGGCCCATGATCATGCGGCCCTCGATCAAACGATCAAGGCTGCGGCGGGAGCGTTTTCCACGCTGGCTGACGGGGCCTGATTAACGAGCGTCCTGGCACGGTAATTCGTTGAGTTTCAGCGCGCGTCCACAAGGCCTGGGGCAAGGCGCGAGCCGCCGGCCAGGGTGGTTCCCTGGCCAAGGTTCGCAACGCCGCCCCAGGCCTTGTGGTGCGCGCCCGAAGGGAGCCCCCTTGCCAACCATAACCGCGTTGCACCGCTTGCCAAGGGCGACGGCCATGGTTGGCACGATGCGCCTTGTTCTTGGCGGCAAGGGGGCTCTGAAATGCAACGAATTACCGTGACAGGACCCTAGCCATGCCGGATTGGCTGTCGGCGATCCTGGAATGGCTGCGGCTTAATCCTCAGCTAGCCGGTCTTGTCATCGGCGCGGTCGCTTTCTTAGAGGGGCTGGCGGTGGTCGGGATTATCGTTCCCGGCATTGTCATTCTCTTTGGGTTCGGGGCGCTCGTGGGCTACGGCGTCCTTGAACTCTGGTCGGTGTGGCTGTGGTGCAGCGCTGGTGCGATCGCCGGCGACGGGTTGAGCTTCTGGCTCGGCCATCACTTCAAAGACCGGGTCCGCGACGTGTGGCCGTTCACCCGCTACCCGAGCCTGCTGCGTCAGGGTGAAATGTACTTTCGACGTCACGGCCTGAAGAGCGTGGTGATCGGTCGATTTATCGGACCTATCCGGCCGATCATCCCGGTGGTTGCCGGGATGCTCCACATGCCGATCAAACACTACCTGCCGGCCAATATTGTGGCTGGCCTTCTCTGGGCGCCGGCCTACCTGCTGCCCGGCCTGATTTTTGGCGCGTCGGTTGAGCTGGCCCAGGCGGTCGCCTGGCGGCTTGCGCTGCTGCTGCTGCTCGTCGGTGGCGCCGTCTGGCTGTTGTCAGCCCTGATCAGCGGTCTTCACTTGGTGGCGGCGCCGTTCACGCGCCGCTGGACAGCCGGTCTGCTGGCCTGGTCGGTCAATCATCCGCGGCTGGCGGTGGTCGGCCGCAACCTGGTCGACCCGAAGCGTCCGGAATCAGGGTCGCTCGTGATGCTGGCTGTGGTGCTGCTGCTGGCCGCCGCCGGCAGTCTGTGGCTCTTGATCACGGTCCCCCTTCGCTTTCATGCAGGCGTCGATCTCAGCGTGGCCGCGGCCGTGGAGCAGCTCAGATCACCCTGGACCGACTACTGGATGGCGATGTTTGCGGGACTGAGCTCGCTGCGGGTGGTCGGGCCCTCATGTGTTGCGGTGCTGCTGTGGCTCCTGCTGCGTCGGCAGCGGCTGGCTGCCGGCCACCTCGTTGTGGCCTTTGGCTTCGGCGTTCTGCTGGCGGGGGCGATGGTGCTGATTGATGCGCTGCTGCGGGACCAGCAGAATTTTGTGGTTAGCGCCTCCGTAGGACACGTTGCGTTAGCGGTTTCGGGCTACGGCTTTCTGAGCATCCTGCTGACCCGTCAGCTCCCGCTGCGTGGTCGAGTCTGGCCCTACGTGGCGTGCGCCATGCTCGTACTGCTTGCCTCAGCCGGACATGTGTATCTGGGTATCTATGAGGTCAGTGAGGTCCTGCTGGGGATCAGCCTGGGCGCCGTCTGGGTGCTCGCGGTTGGGATCGCCTATCGGCGTCGGGCCCGGCGTCATTTTCTGCTGAGCCCGGCCGCGGGAATCTTTTTTGCTGCGCTGCTGGCGGCGCTGGTCCTGGAGGGCCGGACCCGGAGTGGCTCCATTGTCGCCGCCTCTTTCCCGCCATCTCCGCCCGATCTGCTGACCCCGAGTCAGTGGGTCACCGAGGACCGCTACAATGCGGATGAACCGGTGAGCTTCTGGTATCGGGGGCCGGTAGGACTGCTGCTGGAGCGCCTCGAGCGTGACGGCTGGTCTGAACCGCCTGCCGCGAGCTGGCAGACGCCCATCGCTATGCTGCAGCCGGATCCGAGCATCGAGACCCTGCCGCTGCTGCCTGCTACCGTCGGCAACTACCAGGACTTTACGGCCCGTGTACTGGCCCCCGATGGCGCTGAGGAGCTCGTCGCGCTCCGTCTTTGGCCAACGCACCTCGTCTACCTGGGTGATGGTCGGGCGCCGCAGCCGATCTGGGCGGGCAGCGTCGCCCGTTACCGGGTTCAGCGTGTGTTGTACTTCTTTCATTTCTGGCGCTGGGAGGCGTTTCAACCGCTGCCGCCGGCGCTGCTGCCCCTGGAACGCGCCGGCGAGCTCAGGTCTTTCGACCGCTGAGTCGGGAGGGAGCGTCGCGGCGGATCGCGTCGCGAGAGACACTCGAGTACGGCGTCAGTCGGAACCCTGGTCGGACTGTAGCTGCGGCACAATTTCCAGCAGACGATCGAGCCGACGACCGGGATCATCGAGTTCCAGCAGCATCTGCCGGGTCGTGCCGTCGAGCGGCAGCAGTTCCGACAGCCGGCTGCCGACCCAGTCGGCGTCCTCGATCAGGACGGGTTGCGGGTTGTAGTGCTCGCTGACGCTGTCGAGCAGGCGTTCCAGCAGCGTGCGGAGCAGCAGATGCTCCGTTTTGAGGGACTGAGCGGGGGCGGGCGCCACCAGCGCAACCTCGGCGGTAAGCAGGCCGTTGTCCCGCAAAGCGGTCTTGAGAATCCGGTACCGCTGCACCCCAACCGCGGTGATCCCGAGCAGCCCATCGTCCATCGTGTAGAAGTCCTGGATTCGGGCCGTTGTGCCCATGACCACCGTCGACGGGGTCTCTCCCGCCTCTTTGCCGTCAACGATGAGGTTGACGCCGAACTCCCCGTCCTGTGCCGCGCAATCGCGAACCATGTCCAGATAACGTGGCTCAAAAATCCGAAGGCTCAGCGGGCCGCCCGGAAAGAGCACCGTGTTGAGCGGAAAGATGGGGATCTGCTGGGTAGGCTGGTCGATGCTCATGGTGTGACTCAGGTGGCTGTCCAGAGGCGGGCCGTCTCTCTGGCAACGCCGCCGAACCCGCCGTTACTCATGAATACTAACTGATCGCCCGGTTCGAGGTGTGCTGCCAGCGTTTCGGGCAGCTTGTTAAGTTCACTGACAATACTCGATCGACCGTGAAGGGCCTGTTCAAAGGTCTCGGTATCCCACTGAAGATCGGGCGCCGCGTAAAGCCAGACGCGGTCGGCCAGCTTCAGCGCGGCCGGCAGACGGTCGACGTGAATGCCGAGCTTCATCGTGTTGCTGCGGGGCTCCAGGACCACAATCAGTCGACTCTGCGGCCGCGCTGCCGCAAGTCCTTCCAGCGTGGCGGCGATGGCGGTGGGGTGATGGGCAAAATCGTCGATGATTCGCACGCCTTTGTGTTCAGCAAGCAGCTGCTGACGTCGCTTGGGGAGCTCGAAGGTGTCGAGCGCCGCAGCGGCCTGCTTCACGCTGAAACCCGCCGCATCGCAGCTGCAAAGCGCCGCCAGAGCGTTTTGCAGGTTGTGCTGACCCGACAGAGACCAGCGGCCCTCGACCCGAGTATCGGGCGTCTCGAGCGCAAAGCTGCTTTGATCAGGTGCGGTAAACGCGGCTTGCCAGGCGGTGCCCTGGCCGATGCGAATTGCGTGACACCAGAGGCCGCGTTCGAGCACCTCGTTGAGCGCTTGGCTGTCCTCGGGCGCAATCACCACGCCGGACCGCGGCACCAGCCGCAGCAGGTGGTGAAACTGGGTCTGGATGGCCGCGAGATCGGGAAAAATATCGGCGTGATCAAACTCCAGGTTGTTTAGCAGCGCAATGGTTGGGTGGTAGTGCACAAACTTTGAACGCTTATCGAAGAACGCGGTGTCGTATTCGTCGGCCTCCACCACAAACCAGTCGCCCTCGCCGAGTCGGGCGGAACGGTCGAAGTTGCCGGGGACGCCGCCAATCAAAAAGCCCGGGCTGGCGCCGCAGCTTTCGAGCAGGTGAGCGACCATGCAGGCTGTCGTGGTTTTGCCGTGGGTTCCGGCAACCGCAATAACCTTGCGTTCGCGCAGGACCTCATCCCCGAGCCACTGCGGGCCAGAGCAGTAGCGAAGCCCCGACTCCAGCACATGTTCAACGGCCGAATTGCCGCGCGACAGCGCGTTGCCGATGATGACCAGGTCGCAGTCGTCCGGCAGTCCCGCCGGATCCCAGCCGCTGGTCAGCTCGATACCGGCGTCGCTCAGCTGGGTGCTCATGGGTGGATAAACGTTTTGATCCGATCCGCTGACGTGATGCCCCATCTCTCTAGCCAGGAGCGCTAGTGATCCCATAAAGGTTCCGCAGATGCCGAGGATGTGCAGCTTCATGGAAAGATCAGTGCCCGGATGACGGCCAGCAAGGCAAAGGTCAGGGTCGTCAGGGCGAAGCCCGCCGTAAAGGTGACATTCAGCGCGTGGCGAAAAATGTGGGCATCGACCACAAAGCTCCATGCCAGCAGAAACAAAAAGGCAATTCCGGTAAGCGGATCAACCGGTCCCGCCTCTGTGGTCTTAGGAATCGACAGATGCAGGGGTAAGACCACGAGGTAGATCAGCGCGCCGCAGCCGGTAAAGGCGGTCCAGGTTTGGGTGAAGCGCGCTCCCATGCCCGCCAGCCGGAGAATGATCGCCAGCGCCAGCAGCGACAGCAGCAGGCTGACCAGTGACTGAGTCGGGAAATGGGCGGGGCTGACGATCCGGCCGGCGATCAGGTCCAGCAGCAGGTAGACGCCGGTGGTCACGACCGCCAGGCCCTGGGAAGCGGGGAGGTCAGCCGGCGACCTGCGCAGCAAACAAATATCGACAAACCCGTTGATCAGAGGCCAGATCATCAGCGGCGCCGGGTGGCGGGATCCCGGGTATGATGACGCGATGCAGCACCGTACCGCGTCCGAACGCTCGCTCGGAAGCCATCAAGTGGGGGGCGGCGCAGCGACAGCGCGGGCGCGGCAGACCGGTGACTAGTTCCTTGACTCGGGTCGACGCGAGAGGCCTCTGGTGTCCGGAGCCCGTTGTTCGCGCTCGCATCGCGCTGCAAGCGCTGGCGCCCGGCGACCGCATCGAGCTCGTTGCCACCGACCCTCACGCAGAGCTGGATATCGAGGTATTTTGTGCAACCAGCGGTCATCAGCTGCTACAAGTTGAGCGTCGCGATGACGAGTGGCGCTTTGAGATAGCCCGGGCGGCAAGCCCCTGACGGGCAGCTAACGGTCGGCCAGCACACCCACGATCCGCGCGTTCACTTCCTCTACCGTGCCGACACCAAAGACCTGAGACAGCTTCTCCTGGTCGGCGTAGAAACCGACCACCGGTGCGGTCTGCTCTTCGTAAACGCGAATCCGATTGCGAACGGTTTCTTCGGTGTCGTCGCTGCGACCCTCTTCTTCGGCCCGCTTCGCAAGCCTTCCGACAATAACCTCGGGATCGATTTCGATCTGGACCGCTTCTTCCACCGGCTGGTTCATGTCCGCCAGCAGCGCGTCGAGCGCTTCAGCCTGAACGAGATTGCGCGGGAAGCCGTCGAGGATGAAGCCGCCGTCGACGTCGTCATGCTGCAGACGCTCCCGCAGCATGCCGAGGACCAGTTCGTCCGACACCAGCTCGCCGGCATCCATCACCGATTTCGCTTTCAGGCCAAGTTCGGTTTGCGCCTTTACAGCGGCTCGAAGCAGGTCTCCGGTAGAGATATGGGGGATGTTAAAACGCTCAGCCAAAATTGTTGCCTGAGTCCCTTTGCCAGACCCGGGCGCGCCCAGGAGCACAATGCGCATTAGCGTCTTCCCGCCATGAATAAAGGCCGGTAAGCTACCAGCCTTCCCGCCGTGACGTCAATGAAGGAGCCCGCCTGTCCATGTCCCGGAAAAACGCGCTGTATGCTCAGTCCGGCGGCGTGACCGCCGTCATCAACGCGACCGCCGCTGGCGTGATCAGTGAATGCCGTTTGAACCCGGACCGGATCGGTACGGTCTTCGCTGCACGCAACGGAATTCTCGGCGCGCTGCGCGAGGAGCTGGTGGATACCGCAGCGTATGCCGACGAGCAGATTGAGGCGCTGCGCCACACCCCCGGAGGGGCTTTCGGCTCTTGCCGATTCAAGCTCAAGGGGCTGGAGGAGAATCAGGCCGAGTATCGCCGCCTGATCGAAGTGCTGGCAGCGCACGATATTGGCTACCTCTTTTACAACGGTGGCGGGGACTCGGCAGATACGGCCTACAAGGTTTCGAAGATCGGCGACGAGCTCGGTTACCCCGTGGTCTGCGTTGGTGTCCCGAAGACGATCGACAACGATCTGCCCGTCACCGACTGTTGCCCGGGCTTCGGCTCGGTCGCCAAGTACGTGGCCGTTTCGATGATGGAGGCCAGCCTGGACGTGGAGTCCATGGCGGAGACATCCACCAAGGTTTTTGTCATGGAAGTGATGGGCCGGCATGCCGGGTGGATTGCTGCCGCCGGCGGCCTGGCCGGGCAAGGGCCGGATGAGCCGCCGCAGATCATCCTGTTTCCGGAGATCCCGTTTGACCAGGAGGCGTTTCTCACTAGGGTGCGCCAATCGGTTGAGCAGACCGGCTATTGCTCGATTGTGGTTTCGGAAGGGGTGCGATGGCCCGACGGCAGGTTCCTGGCAGATTCTGGCGTGAAAGACGCTTTTGGTCATGCCCAGCTCGGCGGTTGTGCGCCGGTCGTGGCCGGGATGGTCAAGGCGGAGCTCGGCTACAAGTACCACTGGGCGGTGCTGGACTACCTTCAGCGCTCGGCGCGTCATCTGGCGTCAGCGGTAGATCTGGAGCAGGCCACGGCGGTTGGCCAGGAAGCGGTGCGCCTGGCCCTGGCCGGCAAGAATTCGGTGATACCGGTCATCGAACGACTCGCTGATGAGCCCTACCGCTGGCAGGTTGTCGAAGCACAGCTCGCGGACATGGCCAACGTAGAGAAAATGATGCCGCGGTCGTTCATCACCGAGAATGGTTTTGGTATCACCGACGAGTGCCGGCGCTACCTGGCGCCGCTGATCGAGGGGGAAGCCTATCCGCCCTACGAACGCGGGCTGCCGCAGTACATTCGACTGCCGCTGACGATCGTCGACCAGAAGCTGGGCGCTTTCGAACCCTGACGTTGTGCTGCCCGCAGCCCGAACGCGGGCAGCTCAGCCCTGCTGCAGCAGATTCCGCAGGTCGATGATCGCCGCGTTGGCCTGCGAGATATAGGAAGCCATGACCAGCGAGTGGTTGGCCGTGAAGCCAAAGCCACCACCGTTAAGAACCATGGGGCTCCACATCATGCCCTGTGTCGCCTCCAGGTCGCGAATGATCTGCCGCAGGCTGGCGGTGGCGTTTTTCTTTTCCAGCACCGACGCAAAGTCGACCTGCACCGCTTTCAGCAGATGTATGAGTGCCCAGCAAGAGCCGCGCGCCTCGTAGAACACGTCGTCGATCTCCAGCCAGGGCGTCTGCACCCGGACTTCGCTGGGCGCATTGGTGGCCTGCTGGGCTGCGGCGTCGCCACTCAGATCCGTGTTGACACGTTTTGCACCGACGCTGGCATTGAGTCGCGTGGCGAGGGAACCCAGCTGCTTTTCCACCACGGCCAACCATTCCCGTAGGTTGTCGGCGCGGGCGTAAAACTGCGCGTCGCTCTGCTGCGGATCAACCAGGCGTTCCAGATAGCGGTCCAGCGCCTCCACGGCCTCGCCGTACTCGGTCTCCGCCCGGGGCAGCAGCCACTTTTCGGAATCGATGTTGAGCTTCGGCTGCGCAAGCTGCAGATCGGTGTCTTCCAACGACTGACTCTGCGAGCGGCTGAGGTCGTAGCGGAGGATCAGCGCGAGATCTCGGGCCTGCCGCAAGACGCCCCATTCCCAGTTGGGCACGTTGTCCATAAAAATGCTCGGCGGGGTCACGTCGTTGGATAGATAACCCCCACGCTTCTCCCATAGGCTGCGGGTGACCCGCTGGAGCGTAGCGACCGTGACATAGCCCGTGACCGGCGTGTGTCCTCGCTCTGCGGCCTGGGCGGCGGCGCTGCGCTCGACGTCGAAAAGGTCGGGCGTGCTGTCGTAATAGAACATCAGCACAACCATCAGCACAGCCAGCACCGCCGGCAGGATCACCAGAAATGACTTCTTCAGATCCGCAAGCAGAAAAAATTCGCGAATGCGCTGGCTGATGCTCATGCGTTGAGTCCCGGCTTTTGTGGGGGTTGGCGACGGCGGTAGGCACGCGGATGCAGACCGAGCGCCCGACGGTTGCGAGTCGCTATTTTACCAGCTCTGTGAGGTGAAGCTATGGGCCATCAGGCAGGTGCGGTCCTTGGCGTGAGTCAGGCCTTGGAGGCATCCACCAGTGCGCCTTTAAGTTTCTCGCGTGCCCGGAACAGCTGGGTCATGACCGCGCTGCGGGTCAGCCCCAGCTCGGTCGCAATCTCCTCGCAGCTCATGCCGACGACAACCTGCAGGACGATCGGCTCTCGGTATTTGGCGTCCAGTTCCAGCATCGCGGTACGCAGGAGTCGCATCTCTGAGTCGTCCTCCGGTGTTCCCGTGCCGGTATCGGGGATTTCTAGACCATCGATGTCGGTCAGGTCCGGCACCTTTCTCTCAAAGGTGCGGGCGAACTCTCGCCGAAGGATGGTGATCAGCCAGCTCTTCGCGGCCTTTTGGTCGCGGAGCTTGTCGAAAGACCGCCACGCGCGCAGGTAGGTCTCCTGGACCAGGTCGTTGGCCAGCGTTGGGTCCTTACAGAGCCAAATGGAGTAACGTTTGAGGTCATCGGCATACTCGCGAACGAGCGCTTCAAATTTGGACGGGGTCGAGGCCATAGAGTCGTAGGGTGGCAGTGCCGAGATTTAAGTCCAGCGGGGGGACCTGCGTCAAGTCGGGCCGCTGCAGCGCGGCGGGTGGATGACCTATGGCACTCGCTGCCGAAATGCACCTGGCAGACCATACTCCTGGCTTGTTTCACCCCTGCATTGTGCTTACCCTCTTGCCTCCTTAACTAGACTTGGCCCCTGACGGTGGCGTTTATGGGAATGAATTACGAGGTAGCGCGGCGCAACATGGTAGAGCAGCAGGTGCGGACCTGGGAAGTGCTCGAGCCTAGGGTGCTTGACGTGCTGGGGGCGGTTCCCCGAGAAGATTTTGTCAATCCACGGTATCGCAAAATGGCGTATGCGGACACCGCGCTGCCGCTGGACCACGATCAGCGGATGATGAAGCCGGTGGTTGAAGCGCGGTTGATGCAGGCGCTGAATCCTCAGCCGTCGGAGACGGTGCTGGAGATTGGCACCGGAAGCGGCTACCTGGCGGCCTGCCTGTCCCGGCTGGCTGGACAGGTAACTTCCATCGACTGTGTGGAGGCGTTTGTCAATTCCGCGCGCCGACGTCTTGAGAGTGTTGAGGCTGACAACGTAGGCGTCCATCACCTGGATGTGTTTAGTCAGGAGGCGGTCGCGCAGCAGCTGGCGGGCCAGACATTCGATGCGATTGCGGTGACGGGCTCGGCGCGGACGCTGCCGGAACAGTTCCATCACCTGCTGCATGCAGAGGGTCGGTTATTTATGGTTGTTGGAGATGAGCCGGCGATGGAGGCCTGCCTTTTCCGGCGCGTGGGAACCGGCGGTTGGGCGGTGGAGAGTTTATTCGAGACCGACCTCGGCCGCCTGATCGGCGCTGAAGATCAGCCCACGTTTGAGTGGTAGCCCGGCGTCGCCGGCCAAGACAGCCGAAACCGGACGAATCAGAAAAAATAGATAAGGTTGAGCGGGATGAAAAATACCATACGGATGATGGCAGCTTGCCTCGGGCTTGGCACCGCGGCGGTGCAGGCCGAGGACCTGATGGAAGTTTACCGGCTGGCGGTGCAGAGCGACCCCCAGCTGGCGGCCGCGGGAGCGCGTCTTCGAAGTACTGGAGAGGTAAAGCGCCAGGCGTGGGCAAGCTTTTTGCCGAGCCTCACCGCTAGCGCGAGCTACAACGACACACAAGGTAGCTTCACCTTGGTCGACGGTCGGGGCGACGATATCGACCAGTCTCAGGAGCAGCTCCGGGTGCAGCTCAGTCAGCCCATTTATCAGCGCGAAAACTATACGCGGCTGGACGCCTCCCGTGCGCAGCTGGCGCAATCTGAAGCGGACTACGAGCTGGCGCTCGACAACCTGATGATTCGGGTCTCGGAGGCATACTTTAACGTGCTGACCGCGGAAGACGCGCTGCGCTTTGCGACCGCGGAAGAAACCGCCAACGCGCGTCAGCTTGAACAGGCGGAGCAGCGTTATGAGGTCGGCCTGACGGCCATCACCGACGTCCACGAAGCCCAGGCGGCGTACGACCGGGCTCGGGCCAACGTCATTGTGGCGCAAAACAGCCTCGACGATTCCAAAGAAGCCTTGCGCGAGCTCACCGGTGTCGAAATCTCCGCCGTACAGCCGCTGCGCGACGATTACGCGATCAAGCCGCCGCCGGCAGACCCGATGTCCGTGTGGGTGGACTCGGCAACGATGGGCAACCCCAGCGTGCTCAGCCGGAAATTTGCTGCTGACGCTGCGTATCACAACATTCGCACGCAGCGCGCCGGGCACTACCCATCCGTAGATTTGAGCGTCACTTATCAAGACAGCACGAACAGCGGTGACCTCGGCGCATTCGCCACCGAAACCCAGGATTTCACCACGCTAGGCGTCACCCTGACGGTGCCGGTGTATGCCGGCGGGGCCGTCGCCTCACGCGGTCGCCAGGCCGCCGCGGACTACGACGCCGCGCTCGACCAGCTGGAGCAAGAAAAGCGTGGGGTAACGCGCACCACCCGCAACAGCTATCGAGCGGTGCTTGCGGGCATCAGCCAGGTGGAAGCGTTTCGCCAGGCGGTGGTCTCCGCCCAGAGTGCGCTCGAGGCCACCGAAGCCGGCTTTGAGGTTGGGACCCGGACCATTGTGGATGTCCTGCTGGCGCAGCGGACCTTGTTTCAGGCGCAGCGCGACTTTTCCCAGTCGCGGCACGACCTGGTCGTCAACCGGCTACGCCTGCGCGCTGGTGCCGGGACGATCGAGGTCACCGACCTCGAAACGGTGAATCAGTTTCTGAAATAGCGGTCGTGTCGGCCGCGGTGAACGCGGCCGCCAGGACACTACGTCCGCGCTGAGGCTGGCGGTTCGACGCTACGGGCGGTTGACCGGAGCGGTTGTAGATCCTGAACCGCCGTTTCGACCAGTTCGAGCGTTCGCGTCAGGGCGCCCCGATTCTCCTGCACCAGCTCAAAGCCACAGCGTCCCATCTGCTGCCTCTGCGCCGGATTCTCAGCGAGCTCGAGCAGGCGCCGAGCCAGCGTCGCCTGATCCTCCACTCGCAGAGCACCGTTGCGGCTGAGCAGCATCTCAGTGATCTCCGCAAAATTGAATGTGTGAGGCCCAACCAGCACCGGTACGCCCAGCGCAGCGGGCTCGAGCACGTTGTGGCCGCCAACCTGCGCGATGCTGCCGCCGACAAACGCGAGGTCAGCGGCGGCAAAGTAGTTCAGCAGCTCCCCCATGGTGTCCAGCACAAACACTTCCGTCGTCGTGCTGGCCGCCAGATCCTCGCTGCGGCTGGCGGTGGCAAGACCCAGCGCCCGGCAGCGAGTGATCACGCGGCCGAATCGCTCCGGATGTCTAGGGGCGATGATCAGCAGCGCGTCGGGATGGCGCCGCAGCAGATCCATGAAGGCCGGCAATAGCGCCTCCTCGTCATCTTCGTGGGTACTGGCCGCCACAACCACGAGGCGCTCAGGCCCCCAGTCGCTGCGGATTTCTCGCCCAAACTGCTCCAGGCCGGGCGGCAGCTGCAGGTCAAATTTCAGACTGCCCACCACGTGAAGCAGTTCGGGGCGTCCGCCGAGCTTGGCGAGACGCTGACGGTCCGTTTCGGTCTGCGCCGCCACCGCGGCCGCGCAGTTCAGCGCATTCGCGACCAGCGGTCGAACCGGCCGATAGCCCTGCAGCGACCGCTCGGACAATCGCGCGTTCGCCACCACCAGCGGAATCCCCCGTTCCTTGCAGACAAAAAACAGGTTGGGCCAGATCTCCGTTTCCATCACGACCGCAAACAATGGATTGGTTCGTTTCAAAAATCGGCTGATAGCCGCCGGCAGGTCATAAGGCAGGTAGACGTGAAAGACGTCGTCTCCCAGGTTCCGCAAGACCTGTTCTGATCCGGTTGGCGTGACCGTGGTGACTACCAGCGCATGATCAGGATAGCGGGTTATCAGCTGACGGATCAGCGGCAGCGCGGCGTTGAATTCCCCGACCGACACCGCGTGCACCCAGATGCTGCTCTTGAATGGTGGTGCCGGGAAAAAACCGAAGCGCTCACGCCACCGCCAGAAGTATGCTCTGGCCCTGAAACCCCGAATCACCAGTCGGTAAAGGATGACCGGCGTCAGCAGGTACATCACCAGGGTGTAGAGTCGAGTCACGTCGTTTGGGGCGAGGGCCGATATCAGCCGGCGTTTGAGTATATCATCGCGCCATGCAGCCGCTCTGGCACCCTCGATTCTGGCCGACCTGGTTCGGCTTTGGCTTACTCTACCTCTGGCAGCTGCTGCCCTGGCGCTGGTCAATGTGGCTGGGTGCGCGGCTCGGTGGGCTCCTGAGACGGGTCCTGAAGTCGCGGGTCAAGATCACGCGCCGAAATCTCGAGCTGTGTTTCCCCGAGCTGGATCCGGCCGCCCGCGAGACGATGCTGCGGGGCAGCTTTGCATCGGCGGGTTGTATGGTGCCCGAGGCGGGGCTGGCCTGGTATGGGTCCGCGGCGCGGATCGCACGACTGTCGACGTTGAGCGGCACCAAACACCTGGATGAGGCGCTGGAGGCTGGGCAGGGTGTGCTGCTGCTGGCCGCACACTTCACCACGCTGGAGATTGTGGGCCGGATCGTTTGCCAGCATCACCGGGAAAGCAAAGGCGTACTCTATCGAGAGCACCGCAATGCAGCGCTGGAATATCTGGTGCGTCGTGGCCGCGGGGGTTATTCCGGCGCCAGCTTCAATCGTCAGCAAACCCGGGGAGCCGTGCGTCACCTGCGCAAAGGCGGCCTGCTTTGGTACGCCCCGGACCAGGATTACGAGCGTGGTCAGAGTGTTTTTGCTCCGTTTTTTGGTCGCCAGGCTTCTACCTCCGTGTCCGCGCACCAGCTGGCAGCCATGGGGCGTGCCCGCGTCTTGACGCTGCGTCAGCGTCGTCACAAAAACGGTTACGAGGTGGTGCTGGAGCCCGCGCTGGAGGGGGTGCCCAGCGACGACGCGCTTGCTGATATGACTCGCATCAACGCCGAAATGGAGCGGATCATCCGGGAATGCCCGGAGCAATATATGTGGCTTCACCGTCGCTTCAAAAATCGACCGCCCGGTGAGGCGTCCGTTTACGATTGACGGGTCCCCGGCGACAAGCCATCCCGCTATGTCTCGATCCCGTAGTGCGGCTAGAGCCGGCCGTGCTCAGCGAACGAGAAACATCGCTGGCCTGCCACGATCAGGTGATCGAGCAGCCGGATGTCCAGCAGGTCCAGGGCATCCTTGAGGCGGCGGGTCAAGGAGAGGTCCGCATGGCTTGGAGCCGGATCACCCGATGGGTGGTTATGGCCCACGATCACCGCGCTGGCGTCTCGTTCCACGCATTGCCTAAGGATTTCTCTGGGGTACACCGCGGCGCTGTCGATCGTACCTTCAAAAAGGATCTGGAAATCGACCGGGCGGTGTCGGGTATCCAGGTACAAACAGCCGAAACACTCGCGTCGTCGGTGACCCAGCCGGGCGCCAAAGTAGCGGCGGCTGTCCGCCGGGCTGGCGACGGTGTCCGGCGGCCGCAGCGGCGCCGCCAGGCGAGCCGCAAGCTCGGTGACGCAGAGCACGCGAGTCGCGCGTGCCTCGCCGATCCCGCGCAGGCGTCGCAGGTCCCAGCCGCTGGATCGGGCGACTCCAGCGAGGCCGCCGAGACGGTATAGCAGGTCTTCCGCCAGGCCCAGTGGATCGCCACCAGGCCCCAGGAGCAGCGCCAGGAGTTCGGCGGTCGACATCGAATGTGCACCGCGGTGCAGCAGCAGCCGACGCAGTCGGTGCAGGGAACGATCGGCGGCTGCCGTCAAGAGCGCGATCTCAAAAGCGCTAAGGATACGAAGAACATCCGCTGATCCTAGGGGGATGGGCGTGGCCGGGGAACGGACAACCGACCCAATTGCCTGTAAGCTTAGAGCCAGACAGATCAAGGCCTTAGACGCTTGGAACTTACCCTGGAAGGGCGCCGCATCGTGCTGGGAATCGGCGCGGGCATCGCGGCCTACAAAGCGCCGCAGCTGGTGCGACGGCTGACCGAACGGGGCGCCTCCGTGCGGGTTGTGCTGAGTTCCTCGGCAGCGCAGTTTGTCACTCCGCTGAGCCTTCAGGCGGTGTCGGGTCTGCCGGTGGCCAGCGATCTGCTGGATCCTGCCGCTGAAGCCGCCATGGGCCACATCGAGCTCGCCCGCTGGGCTGATCTGATCCTCATTGCGCCCGCAACGGCCAACCTTATGGCCCGGTTGCGCGGCGGCATGGCCGACGACCTGCTGACCACCCTCGTGCTGGCCGGCGCGGCTACGGTGGCGGTAGCGCCGGCCATGAATCAACAGATGTGGGCTCATCCGGCCACGGCGGAGAACGCCAGAGCGCTGGTCGGCCGGGGCGTGCGCGTACTAGGTCCGGCTGCTGGCCAGCAGGCCTGTGGCGATGAGGGCCCAGGACGCATGCTGGAGCCGGAGCAGCTGGCCGACTGTGTCGAACACCTCCTTTACGGCAGCGAGCCGCGGCTCAGCGGACTGCGGGTGGTCATCTCAGCAGGGCCCACCTTCGAAGATCTCGACCCCGTCCGGTTTCTCGGCAACCGCAGCTCGGGAAAGATGGGTTTTGCCCTGGCGGGTGCGGCGGTTGCCCACGGTGCTTCGGTCACGCTGGTGGCCGGACCGGTGACGCTCAGCACACCTGCGGGCGTTGATCGCATCGACGTTCGCAGCGCAACGCAGATGCACGATGCGGTGCATGAGGCGGTGGCGAGAGGCTGTGATCTGTATGTCGGAGCCGCCGCGGTCGCTGACTTTCGGCCGTCTGAATATGCGCTCAACAAGCTCAAGAAATCCGGCGACGAAGGCATGGCGCTGGCGCTGGCGCAAAATCCAGACATACTTGCCAGTGTGGCGGCGCTGGATGGCGGCCCATTTACGGTTGGCTTCGCCGCCGAGACCGAAGCCCTCGAGCAACATGCGCAGAGCAAGCTCGAGCGCAAGAAAGTCGACCTGCTGGCCGCCAATCGGGTGGGGCGACCAGGGTGTGGTTTCGACGCCGACTGCAACGCGCTGACGGTGTTTAGCCAATGCGGGCAGACCACCTTGGAGCAGCAGTCAAAAGTCAGCCTTGCCCACCGGCTGCTGGGGCTCATCGCGGACGCAATGGGTGGGGCGACGGAGAGCAACCAGCGTTGAGAGAAGGGTTACGAACCATCCAGCTGAAGGTGCTGGATCCACGGATCGGGGACAGCATCGCGCTGCCCGAATACGCCACCGACGGTTCCGCCGGGATGGATCTGCGCGTGGTGCTGGATGAGCCCCTGGAAATCGAGCCGGGTGCAACGCACCTGCTGAATACCGGCATCGCCATTCATTTGGGTGATCCGGCGCTGGCGGCGGTGCTCCTTCCGCGGTCTGGCCTCGGGCACAAGCACGGTATCGTGCTGGGCAATCTGGTGGGTCTGATCGACGCCGATTATCAGGGGCCGTTGATGATTTCCTGCTGGAATCGTTCGGCGGAAACCTTTACCGTTAACCCGGGAGAACGGATCGCACAGCTGGTGATCGTGCCGGTCGTGCAGGCTCAGTTTGAGCTGGTGACAGATTTTGAAGAGAGCTCAAGAGGCGCGGGAGGTTTTGGCCACTCGGGGCGTGGATGAGCTGTGGGAGACTTTTTTGCTGAAACGGCACCCATTGGGGGGGCGTCATGGCGGGTAAGATGACCGCTCTGGAGCGGGCGCAGCGCGAGCGTGAGCGCAGTGCTAAGCCGACGCTGGACTGGCGGTTGCTCATGTTTCCGGCGATCCTTACGCTGCTTGCCGCGGCGACGCTCTGGTGGCTTTACCAGGCCGCCAGCCACCTGTGGTTTGACCGGCAAACTGAGAACCTCAAGAGCCAGGCCACGGAGATCCGTGCGGCCATGGTCAGGGATTTCCGCGAAAAGGAGTCACAGATTCTGCTCGCGGCAGAGTCGGAGCAGGCGCTGCTGGCCGCCGAGGATGGCAGCAGCGGCATCATGGCGTCTGCGGCCCTGGATCTGCGCGGACGCCTCGACGGCGCCGAGTGGGTTCGCATTTTTTCGCCGGCCGTTGAGGGGCTGCAGCCCGAACCGCATCCGGGGCTTGGCTGGGCCGGGATCTATCTGCTGCTCCGGGCCAAAGATTCGGGTTTCCCCGCTGGCCCGGGCGGCGGTCTGGTGCGAACCGAAAACGCCCACTACAGCTGGGCTGCACCGATCACCCAACGGGTCTCAAACAACGACCGGCGCCTGTTCGGCTTCCTGCTGGTGCGCTATCCCATGACCGACAGCAAGGCCATGGTCGAGGCCACGGACGTCGGTGGCGGGTATCTGGATTTGCGGGTTTACTCGCAGCTGGGTTCCGGTCTGATCGCGGCCGCCAGCGGTCGTCAGCGGACCACCAACGAGTTTCTCGAGCTGGTGGACGTCGGAGATAGCGAGTTTAAGCTGGCGTACCACTATCCTGAGCTGCCCCTGCAGAATCGCTTCAGCTGGTGGATCAACCTGGTGGCGGCAGTGGTGACCGCTCTCTTGCTGGCCTGGACCCTGCGCCAGCGCAGTAAGGTGATCAAGGGGATGGCCGAGGCCGCAGGCACGCTGGAGCCGATTATCCTCGACGATCTGGACGACGAGCCAACCGAGGGCGCCGAGGACGGTCTGGGTGAGGCCATGGCGTTCGCGGACTCAGGAGCCGCCGGTGGCGGTGAGGCCGTCGGCACGGCCGATCACCCGCCGGCCAGCATCTTTCGCACCTACGACATTCGAGGGGTTGTCGGCGACACGCTGACGCCCGCTTATGCCTCCATGATCGGCCGCGCCATCGGCAGCGAGGCTTTGGCGCGTGGCCAGTCGCAGCTGGTGGTTGCCCGCGACGGCCGGCTGTCAGGGCCGGAAATGACCGAGTCGCTGATCGCGGGCCTCACCCGCTCCGGCATTGACGTCATCGATATCGGCGCCGTGCCGACCGGCGTGCTCTACTACGCCACCCACAGCCTGGAAACCGGCACCGGCGTGATGGTGACCGGCAGCCACAACCCGCGCGACTATAACGGTTTTAAGATCATGATCGGCGGCGACACGCTGTCGGGGAGTGATATCAAGCTGCTGCATCAGCGGATTGTCGACGGAGATCTCAGCGAAGGCGAAGGCGGTGTCCAGGAAATGGACCTGCTGGATGACTACGTCGATCGCATCGCCTCGGACGTCCAGATGGAAGAGCCGCTCAAGGTGGTGGTCGACTGCGGCAACGGTATCGCCGGACGGGTGGCGCCCTGGGTGCTGGAGGAGATCGGCTGTGAGGTGATCCCGCTGTACTGCGAGGTCGACGGCGAGTTTCCGAATCACCACCCCGATCCGTCGGAGCTGAAGAACCTTCAGGATCTGATTTTGACGGTCGAGCGGCTCGACGCTGATCTAGGCGTGGCGTTTGACGGCGACGGCGATCGCCTGGGCGTCGTCACGCGGGATGGGGAGGTGGTTTTTCCGGACCGGCTTATGATGCTGTTTGCCGAGGATGTGCTGACCCGCAACCCCGGCGCGGCGATCATCTATGACGTCAAGTGCACCGGCCATCTGGCTAAGGTGATTCTGGCGCACGGCGGCAGCCCGATCATGTGGAAAACGGGCCATTCGCTGATCAAGGCCAAGATGAAGGAAACCAGCGCAGCGCTGGCGGGCGAGATGAGCGGGCACTTCTTCTTCCAGGAGCGCTGGTACGGTTTTGACGACGGTATTTACGCCTGCGCGCGGCTGCTGGAGATTCTGGCGGCCAATCCCGACGGCGCCAGCGCGATGCTCGACGCGCTGCCAAGCTCGGTGAGCACGCCCGAGATCAAGGTCGAGATGGCCGAAGGTGAGCACTACGCGTTTGTGGAGCAGTTCGTTGAAAAGGCCAGCTTTGAGGGCGCTCGGCTGACCACAATCGACGGTATCCGGGCGGACTATGACGACGGCTGGGGCCTGGTGCGGTGCTCAAACACCACACCCTGTCTGGTGATGCGATTCGACGCTCAGTCTGAAGGGGCGCTGGCCCGAATCCAGGGCACCTTCAAAGAGCAGCTGCTCAAGGTACGCAGCGATCTGGAGCTGCCCTTCTAGCGGAAAGGTTTGCCAGTGGTATGGGCCAGCTTGGCTGACCACTAAAGCTCGCGAGAAGGATGCAACCACCGGGTGGCGTGAACGCCGCCTTAACCGTTGCCGCCGCGACCCTGCATCACCCGACGAAATCTAGCGAGTTCCTCGTCAAACTCGGCTTTCAGCAGCAGCTTTTCCGCCTCGCGGTCCATGATCTTCTGCTCCTGCTGGGCAATCTGCTCCTGCAGCAGCGCGATCGTTGCCCGGAGATCGTCGCTCACCTCCAGGCCCTGGCTCTCCTGCTCGGAGGCCCGCTTGGTCAGGCCCTCCAGTGAGCCGGTATGGCTGTCGATGACCGTTTGCGCTGACTGGATCTGTCGGTTCATGGCGTCGATACGCTGATCGCGCATCGCGATGATGTCGTCTTCCGAGTTGTACTGGGACTTTAACTTTCGCTCCTCGCGAAGTCTCGCTTCCTCAGCTTCCTCCATGGCCTGCTTCTCAGCCAGCAGCTTGGCCTCCTCAGCGAGCTCCTGAGGGGTTTTGGCTCGATCGACCTTGTCAATCACCACACCCTGATCGTTGAGCTCCTCACGGCCGCGTTTGACCTGCGCGGGCGGCACCTGGTCGCTGTAGTAAACGTTGCCGTCTGCGTCCACCCACTTATAAAGCTTCTGGGCGGCGGCGGGCATCGACACAGCGGCCACCAGGGTCGTTGCGAGCAGGCCGCGGAGCAATTGAGTGGAACAGCGTTCGGTCATGGCAGATCTCTACGTGAATAGGTGGGCCGGGAGCACGCACAGCCCCCCAGCCGCATACATTAATAACCTCGAAGCGCCTCAGCTCCCAGACACAGATTGTTAATTTTTGTGTAACGCCTGGGCAAGCTCACACTTTTTTTGACGCGGTGAGCGCCGGAGGGTTCCCCCAGCGGCGCGGCAGCCCGACCGGCGGTTCATCAGCCCGGGTCAGCGTTGGTGCCGTAGAGCGCCCGGTACTGAACAATCTGCTTGCGGCGTTTCTCCGCGCCCCGCGTGCGTCCAAGGTATTCGATAAGCGTATCGAGACTCAGGATGCTGATCACCGGCACCTCATAACGACGCACGATCTCCGCGCTGGCTGACTCTTCGGTCAGGCCTCGCTCCTGCCGGTCCAGCGCGAGCGCCACGCCTGCCAGCGTGGCACCGGCAGCATCGATCTGTTCCGCCGCCAGGCGGATGGAGGTGCCGGAGGAGATCACGTCGTCGATGATCACCACCCGCTTGCCGGCCAGCGGGGCGCCGACCATTTGACCGCCTTCGCCGTGATCCTTGACCTCTTTCCGGTCGTAGGCAATCGGGACGTCCATGCCGAAATGTCGGGAACACGCGATCGCGGTGGCGCAGGCCAGCGTGATGCCTTTATACGCTGGCCCGAAAAGCAGATCGAAATCCAGCTCGGAATCCGCCAGCGTATGCGCATAGGCGTTGCCCAGCGCGTCCAGCGAAAGGCCCGTATAAAACAGGCCAGCGTTAAAGAAGTAGGGGCTCTCGCGGCCGGATTTGAGCGTGAACTGGCCAAATTTCAAAATCTCCAGCTCGACACAAAGCTCCAGAAAAGCTGCCTGATAGTTTTTCAAGGCTGCGCTCCTGTGGATAAAGCGCCTATTCTAACCGGTTGCCATGACCTTGCTGCCGGTTTAGCGCTGCCGCCACGCTGGCGAACGGCCAAAGGGTGCCAGGCCAAATGTGCCAAACCGGCGGCGGGGAGACCCCGTCGCCGGTTCAGCGGAGCGGTTACCGCAGATGGGTAAGCTTAGCTGGAGGGGCTGGCCTTCGGCGCCTTGCCGTTCGGAGTCAGATCCCTCACCTGCGCCAGGCCGTCCAGAGATTCGCCGGACAGGCCCACCTCACCGAGGATCGACTCGATCAGCGGCGCCTGGGCCCGGTAGCGCAGCGCGCTGTTCACCACCTGATCGGCCAGGCCGGCCCGCGTGCCGTTCGCGGGCGCAGCGCCGTTGGCTGCGGTCTCACCATCACCTCCGCCGTGCTCGCCGGCACCGTTGAGGCCGGCAACCTGGACGATCTTGATGCCGTCGATCTGCTCCATCGGCTTGACGCTCTGCCGGATGATCTCCGGGAGCTGCTCGACGATCGACAGCTTGACCTGCATCGCAATCTGCTCCGGCGACAGCACGTTGGCCGATTCGTTAATCGCCCGCTTGCCATCCGCGTCGACCCGATACCGTTCGGCGGCACCTTCCGCCCGGAGCCGCTCAGACTCGGCCGCCGCTGTTGCCTCGATGCGGATCCGGTCGGCTTCCGCCTCAGCGCGCGTCCGTACCGCCGCCGCTTCATCGTCAGCGGCTTCGCTGACGGCCTGCGCCTTAACGGTTACGTCGATCTTGTCACGCTCGGCTTCTTTGGTTGCCTCGACCAGTTCGATCGACTTCAGACGCTCAGCCACCTCTACCTCGCGTACGGTGGTCACCTGCTCAGCGGCCCGCACGGCTTCAGCGCGCGCTTCGTCTGCCAGCTTCTCCGCCAGCGACTGATCGCGAGACTTCTCCGCCACCGCAATTTCGCGGTCCTGCTCGGACAGCTCGATGGCCCGCTGGCGCTCGATGTCCGCCGTCTGAACGGCCTTTTCCCGGGAGAGGTCGCGTTCGCGGATCTCCTGCTCTTTGGCGATGCGCTGCTGTTCGACGGCGCGCTCCGACTCGATGCGGGATTGTTCCACCTGCTGCTGCGCAACGATGTCGGCCCGCTCGGCTTCCTGGCGTTTGGCGGCTCGCTCGAGCGCAATCTCGGCCTGCTGGCTGGCGCGCCTCACTTCCACCTCACGCTCCTGCGCCAGCTTGGCGTACTCCTCTTCCCGGTCGATTTCCAGCTGCTGCTGGGCCGCCTCGAGGTTTTTGCGCTGAATCAGTACCTGGGTCTCCTGCTCGATGTCATTGCGCTTCTTACGCCGCGCCTCGATGGCCTCGGTCAACTTGGTCAGACCCTCCGCGTCGAACGCGTTGTCCGGGTTGAAAAACTCTTTGCCGGTCTGGTCCAGGCCCGTCAGGGAGACAGTTTCCAGCTCCAAACCGTTTTTCAGCAGGTCTTCGGAAACCACCTGTTGCACCTTCTGCACGAAGTCGGTGCGCTGCTCGTGGAGCTCCTCCATCGCCATTTCGGCGGCCACGGATCGCAGCGCGTCGACAAACTTGCCTTCGACCAGCTGCTTCAGGGCGTCCGGCTGCATGGTTCGCTGACCGAGCGTCTGGGCGGCATTGGCAATCGCGTCAGCGGTCGGCTGCACCCGAACGTAAAACTCGGCCGCCACGTCGACACGCATCCGGTCCTTGGTAATCAGCGCCTGGTCGTCGTTGCGGTGCACGTCTAGACGCAGCGTGTTCATGTTGACCGGGATCACCTCGTGAAAAACCGGCAGCACCAGCGCACCGCCGTTCATGATCACCTTCTGTCCACCGGCACCGGTCCGGACAAAAGAGATTTCTTTTGACGCCCGCGTGTAGAGTCGGGCGATGACTAATACCAGCAGGATGACGGCAACCAAAATGGTGCCTGCCACCAGCAGAATGTCGAGATAGGTTGTGAATTGAGACATAAAAATTCCTCCTAAAGGGTTGGCAAAATGTGGGGGTTAAAGGGGTTTAAGAGTCAGGGCCGGGCGGCCCTGACGACAAAGCTGTTGCCCACGAGCTCGACGATGACCACCTCGCTGCCACTGGCGAGCTCAGGCCCGCCGGCCTCCGGCTCCACCATCACGTAGTGAGTCTGGCCGTGCACGTCGGTGAGCCGCGCCTGCGCCGGCGAGCCGGGGCGGGCCGTGCCCAGGGTGATGACGGCGTTGGTGCCGACGAAGCTGGAACGATCCACCGCCTCGGTTTCGTCCCTCGGCATCACCTTGGCGATTCCGCTCAGCAGCGGCCGCATCACCGGCAGCGTCAGCGGCAGGGTGATGATGGCCGCCAGCGAGGCACGCATCGGTTCACCAACCTGGCTCGCGATCACGCTCTGCAGGGTTAAACCCAGCAGGCCAAAGCTGGCCAGGAAGACAATCAACACGACCAGCGCCGGCAGCTGGTCCAGCTTGAGCCAGCTGAGAAAAGCCGCCAGCGACAGCTGGCTGCCCAGCTCGGCGTCCATCTCCACGTCAAGCTCAGCGCCGGTCGCCAGATCCGGCAGCGCGCCGTCGACCAGCGACGATAGGGCGGTCCCGAAGGCCATCGTGATCAATTCCATGATCAGCAGCAGCGCCATCAGCGCCAGCGAAACGGCAAACGGAAACGCTTTTTCGTGAGTCAGTAGTTCGATCATTGTTTTCCTCCTTGTTCGGCCAGCAGCTTCGCGAGCGCCAGCGTCGGGCCCAGCCTGCGGCTCACCGCATTGGGCTCGTAGCACGGGTTCGGTTCGGTCAGCGCCAGGCGCAGCACCGCTTCGATCAGACGGAACACCCGTTCCGAGATGCCCGCCTCGAGCTGCGACAGTTCGATAACTTCTTCTGAGTCCGGCTCCTGGTCGATGCCCGCCAGCAGATAACCCAGCATGTCGGGCAGCCACTCGTACACCCGGGCGAGAAGCTCGGAGTGCACCTGTTCGCGCCGCTCCTGATCGAGCAGGCCGAGGCGCACCGGATCCAGCAGCTCGTCGACCATCCGCAGCGCCGCGGGGTAGCTGTGCGTTCCCTCTTCCCGACGCCGCGCCCGATCGATGATGTGGCGCAGCTTTTCGCTCACCGTATCAGCGCCCGGAAGGCTCAGATGTTTGAGGAAGCGCGCCTCATCGCTGCTTAGACGAACGCTCAGGTTGACGCTTTTTTCTGACATGTCGTGACTTCCCCAAAGTTGATGCACAATAGTTTACAGATGTAATACAAATGTAATGCAGTGCTGGAAGTCATGGTCGCGACGGACCCTGCTAAGATGCGCCGCTCACCGACTGGGATCGAAGATCGTGCGAATCATCTCGCTGAACGCTAACGGCATTCGCGCCGCGGAAAAGAAAGGCGTTTTCAACTGGCTGCGGCGGCAAAAGGCTGACGTGGTTTGCATCCAGGAAACCAAGGCCCAGGAGCATCAGCTCGAGGGGAACAAAGCCTTTTTTCCCACGCCGTATACCTACTATCACGACGCCGAAAAAAAGGGCTACAGCGGCGTTGCGCTCTACTGTGCGCGCGAGCCGGATCGGGTCCGCAGTGGTCTCGGCGTTGCGTCTTTTGACGCGGAAGGGCGCTGGATTCAGGCGGATTTCGACAACCTCTCGGTCGTTTCGCTGTATTTACCGTCGGGGTCCTCCAGCGAAGAACGTCAGCAGGTAAAGTTTTCCGTCATGGACTGGCTGCTGCCGAAGCTGCGAAAGATGGCTGGGGATGGTCGCGAGTACATCATCTGTGGCGATTGGAACATCGCTCACACGCAGCAGGATCTCAAAAACTGGCGCGGCAACCGAAAGAACTCCGGGTTCCTGCCGGAGGAACGCGCGTGGATGGACGAGCTGTTCGGCGACGCCGGCTGGGTCGACACCTTTCGTCAGCTCGACCAGCGCGATGAGCAGTACACCTGGTGGTCCAACCGCGGCCAGGCGTGGGCCAAAAACGTGGGCTGGCGGATCGACTATCAGGTGGCGACACCCAAGGTCGCCGCTACGGCCCAGAGCACCAGCATCTACAAGCGCAAGCGATTCTCTGACCACGCCCCGCTGGTCATCGACTACGACTGGTGAGTCGTTGGCGCAGCAAGCTGCCCGTCGGCGTCAGGCCTTACCTTGAAGGCGCGCCGCTGGCCGCCTTCTTTCTCGGCGTTTCCTCCGGCTTTCCCTACGCGATGATCGGCGCCACCCTGACCACCCGGCTGGCTCAGGATGGCATCGATAAACGTTCCGTCACGGCGTTCTCCCTGGCGTTCCTGGTCTACAACTTCAAATGGATCTGGGCGTTTGCGGTCGACACGGTGAGGCTTCCCCTCCTGGGGCGCCTGGGCCAGCGGGTCTCCTGGCTCATCGCCTCGGGGCTGGCCGTGATCGCTGCCGTGGTCAATCTGGCGCTGGTCGATCCCGCGGCGAGCCTGCTGACCACCGCTTACGCCGCGGTGGCGGTCGGCGTTGCCGGAGCCACCTTTGACATCGTGATCGACGGCTATCGGATCGAACTCCTGTCTCCTCGCCAGCTCGGCGCCGGGTCCGGCATGTCTCAATACGGCTGGCGCATCGGATCGGCCGGTGCAGGCGCCTTGGCGCTGCTGCTGGCGGCGCCGCTCGGCTGGGAAATCGCCTATCTCGCCTGCGCGGCGCTGGCGCTGCCCGCCATGCTTACAGGCCTCGTTATGGGAGAACCCACGAGGCGCGAACGGGTCGAGCAGCGTCAGGGCCTGGCGCACATGGCCAACGCCGTGGTCGCACCCATCGCGGAGTTTCTTAAGCGCCGCGGGGCCTGGCTCATCCTGGCGTTTATCCTGCTGCACAAAATCGGCGACACCCTGGCCAACCTAACCTTTCGGCTGCTGTTCGACGACCTCGGCTTCAGCAATGCGGAAATTGCTGTCTATGACGTGGCCGTCGGTTTCTGGGCGTATCTGATCGGCATCTTTGCCGGCGGCATTCTCTACACGCGGCTGGGCATGCAGCGTTCGGTGTTGATCAGCCTGGTACTGATGGCGGTGTCCAATTTCAGCTTTGCCGCCCTGGCTGCGGCAGGTGACAGCAATCTCGGTATGGCGGCGGCCATCGGTTTCGAGAACGCCGCCAGCGGCATCGGCGGTGTGGTGGTGGTGGCCTATTTCTCCGCCCTGTGTGACCTGCGGTTCACCGCCTCGCAATATGCGCTGATCTCAGCGGCGGCCAGCATTGTGGGGCGCGTCCTGACCGGCACGACGGCCGGTGGTCTGATTCAGTCGATGGGATACGTGAATTTTTATCTGCTCACAACGCTGGCGGCGGTGCCGGGGATTGTACTTTTCCTGCTGATGATGCGCGCGGGCATGATGGGGACCACCGAACACTCGGCCGGGACCGCCTCCGCGGACCCCGTTCAGGGAGAGAACCGCACGCCATAAATGTGGGCGGGCGCACCGGTCACCGCCTCCAGATCGGTCAAGCCGCCGCGCAGCGCCTCCCGGGCCAGCCAGGCGAACAGGACCGCTTCCACCCAGTCCGCCGGCAGCCCGTAGCGGTCGGTGGGCTCAACCACCATCGGCGCCAGCAGATCATCGAGACGCTCCATCAGGTGGGTGTTGTGGACCCCACCCCCGCAAACCATGAGCCTTGCGCAGCCGGGGAGCTCGCGCCTGAGCGCGTCGGCCACGCTCCGGGCCGACAGCTCGGCGAGGGTCGCCTGAACGTCCTGCGCGGAAAGCTCAGCGGCGCCGGCCGCCTTGATGCCGGCTTCCAGCCAGCCCAGCTCGAAGTATTCGCGGCCGGTGCTTTTCGGCGGCTGTCGCCCAAAGTAGGCATCCGCCAGCAGCAGCTCCAGCAGCGACTCCTTGGGCGTCCCGCCCGCGGCCCAGGCGCCTTCGGCATCAAACGCCTGTCCGCGGTGACGCTGAACCCACTCGTCCATCAGACAGCTCGCGGGGCCGGTATCGAAGCCGGTCACCGGCGCCACCGGGCCAGCCGGCAGCAGCGTCAGGTTCGCAATGCCGCCGAGGTTCAGCACCGCGCGGTGTTCTCCGGCATGGGAAAACAGCCGCCGATGCAGCGCGGGGGCGAGCGGCGCCCCCTGGCCGCCGAGCGCCACATCACGTCGTCGAAAGTCGGCGACGGTGGCGATCCCGGTGCGTGCTGCGATGACGTGGGGGTTGCCCAGCTGCAGGGTGCTCGGCGCATCGGCGAGCGCCGCACCGATCGGGCCGTGGAAAATGTTTTGGCCGTGGCTGCCCAGCCCCGCGATAACCTGAGGGTCGGTGCCGTGCTTATCCAGCAGAGCCAAGGCTGCCGCAGCGAACGCCTCACCGATCTGCGTATCGAGCGTCGCCAGGTCTCCCGGCGTGCAGTGTGTTCCTGAACACGCTGCCGCGATGGCGTCTCGCAGCGTCGGCTCATAGCGATAGGTTTCGCCGCCCAGCAGCCGAGGTTCGGAACCGGAAAAACCGACCAGGGCGGCGTCGATGCCGTCCATGCTGGTGCCGGAAATCAGGCCGAGAAACAGGTTGGGAGGATCAGACGCTGGCGCCATGACAAACGTCCGCTGCGAACCGCGGCGTGCCGACCTCCCCCATCAGTCTTTGGCGGCAAGCAGGGTTCGACCCTGGATCAGCTCGAGCTGATTGAGGAGCGGCGTGGCAACCTGCTGGAACGCGGCCAGCTCCGCTTTCGGCAGCGGGTCGGCCTTGGGCAGATCGACGGTCCGCGGATTGCGGTGCACGCCGTTGACAAGAAACTCGTAGTGGAGGTGCGGCGCCTGAGCCAAACCCGTCATCCCGACGTAGCCGATGACCTGGCCTTGCTTCACCCGCTGGCCTTTGCGAACGGCGCGTTTGGTGAAATGCAGGTACTTGGTGACGATGTTGTTGCCGTGTTGGATAAAGACGTAGTGACCGTTGTACTTGTTGCGCGCTGAGGCGACCACCTTTCCATGGCCTGCGGCAAATACCGGTGTACCGGTGGGGGCACGATAATCGGTGCCGTTGTGCGCTTTCACCCGCTGAAGGATCGGATGGAAGCGGCTGGGGTTGAAGTTAGAGCTGATGTAAGAAAAGTTCAGCGGCGCCCGGAGAAACGCTTTGCGCATGTTGCGGCCGTCCGGTGAAAAGTATTCCTCACCATTTTCCGTCGTGAAGCGAACGGCCTGAAAGTTCTCGCCTTGGTTGATAAAAGTGGCGGCGACGATGTCCCCGGCCCGCAGAAACTCGCCGTTGCGATACAGCTCCTCATAGATCAGGTGAAACTCATCACCGCGGCGGATATCCAGCACAAAATCGATGTCCCAGCCAAACAGACCGGCCATGTCCATGATCAGCCTATCGCTCAGGCCCGCCTCGCGGCCGGCGCGAAACAGGGAGCCACGGATCACGCCGCCGGTGTGTCTCAGCTGCGTCACCAGGTTCTCTTGCTGAATTTCGCTGGTCAGCTTGCCGTCGACGCGATGGATTCGCAGGCGCTGGTCCTCGCTGAGCTGATACTCCAGCGCCGCCAGCTCGCCGCTGTCATTCAGCTGAAATGCCAGCTCGTCACCGGGATAGATTCGCGTCAGGCGTTCGGTCGTCTCATTTAAATGCACGACCCGATGCACAACCCCGGGACCCAGGCCCAGCCGCTGAAAAACCGCAGCGAGCGTATCGCCTTTGCCGACGCGCTGGATGTCCCAGGTCGCCTCCGTAGATTCGGTCCCTGAGGGTAATGCTGGTGTCTGCTGGTCGGGAAGCGCCAGCGTTTGGGTTATCTTGAGTTCCGCTGCTTTGGCGGCTGACCGATTGCCCAGGCCCTCGAGCGCCAGGGACAGCAGCGGAAGCACCAGTAAGAGCACTCCGGTCGCCAGCCACTGCCGGCGCGATCCGGGGACGCCGGGAAAGGCGCGCTCCGAGCTCGGTTGGCCGGTGATCAGGGCAGACGTTGTTCGATGGGTGAATTGAGCAATCCGCCGGGCGGCGCCTTTCAGCGCCGTCGCGGCGCGCGTTCTGATATCGGTGAGAATCGCCCGCGACGACCGGACGGTTAGGCTCTTGGTGGATTCACTCGCTCTGGACGCCGCGCCGTGCTTAATCCGACCCAGCCGCCCACGGTTGGCCTTGGGCTGGCGCCGGCGAGCACCGGCAATCCGAGGACGCCGGCTGGGTGCCGAGTGTTTGTGATCTCGCGGCAGCTTGTGTCTCGACGGCACAGAAAAATCCAGGCGGGGCAGGCATTTGTTGGTCGCTAAGATAACGGTGCGGCCGCTGAGCGTCAATTTTGACCAGCCGCCTCAAGAAAGCAGGAATCTGTCTAAAAACTGGTCGTGGTCCCGTGCCACCGTTATTCGGTATCATGCGCGGCGCCCGCTGGCATCAGCGAGCGTCTTGCACGAAGCCGCCCGACCTGCAACAGGAAACGAATGAGCCATGCTGATATTTGACCAGTCCGCCAGCGGCCGCCAGGCCGCCGCCCAGCATCCGGAGCCAGTGGCGCTCGGTGACGCCATCCCCCAGCATCTGCGTCGCGCCGGGTCGGCCCGGCTGCCCGAGGTCTCCGAACTGCAGGTGGTTCGCCACTACACCCGCCTGTCGCAAAAGAATTTTGCCATCGACACGCACTTCTATCCGCTGGGTTCCTGCACCATGAAATACAACCCGCGCGCGTGTAACAAGCTGGCGATGCTCGATGGATTCCTGGGCCGCCACCCCGCAGCGCCAGACTCGCTGTCTCAGGGATTTCTTGGGGCCATGCACAACCTGCAGCAGATCCTGGCCGAGGTCACCGGAATGCGAGGTATCTCGCTGACCCCGATGGCTGGGGCGCAGGGCGAGTTCACGGGGGTTGCGATGATTCGTGCCTATCACGCGGCTCGCGGCGACCTGGACCAGCGCACAGAGATTATTGTTCCCGACGCCGCACACGGTACCAACCCGGCCACGGCCATCATGTGCGGCTTCAAGGTCCGGGAAATACCGACCGCCGCTGACGGCGACGTCGACTTTGCGGCGCTCGAAGAAGCGGTGGGCCCGCAGACGGCCGGCATCATGCTCACCAATCCCTCCACGCTGGGTGTCTTTGAGCGACGCATCACCGAAATCGCGGACCTCGTCCACGATGCGGGGGGGCTGCTTTACTATGACGGTGCCAATCTCAACGCGATCCTGGGCAAGGCGCGCCCGGGTGATATGGGTTTTGACGCGATCCATATGAATCTGCACAAGACCTTTTCCACACCCCACGGCGGGGGTGGACCCGGGGCCGGTGCGGTTGGGGTGTCTGAGCGTCTGCTGCCGTTCCTGCCAATTCCCATGGTCGGTCAGAATGACGACGGCGGCTTTCGCTGGCTGACCGAGGAAGATCGGCCGCAGTCGATCGGTCGGCTGTCCGGCTTCGCCGGCAACGCCGGCGTGCTTTTGCGAGCGCTGATCTATGCGCTGATGCTCGGTCGACAGGGGATGCCCAGAGTTGCCGAATACGCCACGCTCAATGCCAACTACCTGGCGAAGCGGCTGGCGGCCGAGGGTTTTGACCTGGCGTTTCCCACCCGGCGAGCCAGTCACGAGTTTATTGTGACGCTCAAGCGGGAGGCGAAAGCGTTTGGTCTGACCGCCACCGATCTGTCAAAGATGCTGCTGGACCGGGACTTCCACGCGCCGACCAACTACTTCCCGCTGCTGGTGCCCGAGTGCCAGCTGATCGAGCCGACCGAGACCGAAAGCAAAGAGGTGCTGGACCGGTTTGTCGAGGCGATGGTCGAGATCCGCCGTAGCGCGGAGGAAGACCCCGAGCAGGCGAAGGCGGCCCCGTTCACCATGCCCGTGCGGCGCCTGGACGACGTGAAAGCGGCGCGCCAGCTCGACCTGGCCTTTTCTGACTGAGAGCAGGCGCGTCAGGCGCCGTGCCGAAGCGTGACCATCGGAGGCGTGCGTAGCACGCTGCGTGAGCCGACCAGCCCCGTAAGCCCGATGGCGAGGGCGCCGCTGGCAAGACCAACCGCCGGCAGCCACCAGCTGGGCTGGTAGGCGATGTTGAACACCTGGGTTGCCAGCACGCCGCCGGCGACGACCGCTGCGGCTGCGGCCAGTACGCCGGCAACCGCCCCGATGACCGCAAACTCGGAAAAGATGGCTGCCCGCAGCTGGCGACCCGATCCGCCAAGCGTCCGCATCACCGCCCCTTCGTGCTGTCGCTGCGCAAGCCCCGCGCCGAGCGCCGCCAGCAGCACAACGACCCCCGCCAGCAGCGTGAACACAAACACCACCTGCACCGCCAGGGAGACCCGCTGAATCATGGTTCGCACCCGCTCCATAATGGTACCGATGTCCAGCACAGACACGTTGGGCGTTTGCCTGACCAGATCCGCGACGACGTCGAACCGTCCGCCGGGCAGGTACAGGCTGCTGATATAGGTGTGCGGAAAACCGCCGCCCAGCGTGCTGTTGAAGACGATAAAAAAGTTGGGCTGGAAGGAGTCCCAGTCCACTTCGCGAATGGAGGTGATCGTGCCGCTGATCGTTTGACCGCCAGCCGTGAACGTCAGCTCGTCCATCAGCTGGAAACCCATCGATTCAGCCCAGGACTGCGCCAGGGAAATCTGCAGACCGTTCACGTCAGGATCGCGCCACTTTCCTTGGATAATTGTGTTGCCGACCGACAGTTCGTCCGACCAGGAAATGTTGATGTTGCCGTCCACGCGGCGCCGGGCTCGATTGCTCGGCAGACTGGCGAGGTCGGGCGCTGCCCCGTTGATTTCCGACAGGCGACTGACAGCCAGCGGGAACAACCCCTGGCTGGCGACGCCGTTGGCCGCAAAGTGCTGATCGACCGTCGCCACCTGGTCGGGCTGGATGTTGATCAAGAAGTAGTTCGGCGCATCAGCCGGCAGGGTGTCGCGCCAGCCGCTCAAAAGATCGCGCTGAATCACGCCGAGCAGAAAGATGGCCGTGAGGCCGAGACCCAGGCCGGCCACCTGCATCAGAACCCCGCGGTTTTGCCGGGCGAGATTGGCCACCCCGTAACGCCAGCCCAGCGTGCGGCCGCGGGCCAGGCGCCGAGCCAGGCGAATCAATAGGAACGCGCCGCCGGCCAGTGCGAGGCCGGCACCCAGGGAGGCGCCGGCCATCACCGCGCCAAGCTTGATGTCTGCCGAAAGCCACCAGATCAGGGCGAGCGAAAAGACGAGCGCAAGTCCGTCGCCGACAAACTGGCTCGCGGGCGCGTCGCCCAGCTGGCGGTTGAGTACCCGGACCGGCGGCACGTGACGGAGGCGCAGCAGCGGCGGCACGCCGTAGCCCAGCAGGGTCAGCAGGCCAATACCCATGGCCACCAGCACCGGCTGCAGGCCCGCGCTTGGAATGGTTCCCGGCAGCAGGTCTCCGAGGGCCAGTACCAGCAGGTGCTGACTCAGGTAGCCAAGGCCGGCGCCCAGCAGCAGGGCGGGCAGCGCGGTCCACAGCAAAACCAGCGCAAAAGCGAGAATGATCGCATTCTGGCGACTGCCCAGGCAGCGCAGGATGGCGACGGTATCGAGGTGACGCTCCACAAACTGCCGTGCGGCGATCACGATGGCGATGCCGGCCAGCAGCACGGCGGTAAGCGCTGCCAGCATCAGGAACTGCTGCGCCCGATCCAGAGCCCGGCCGATCTGCTGCTGCGATTCAGCGATGGTCTGGATGGATTCGCCGGGCTTCAGGTTCGGCACCAGCCAGTCCTTAAACGCGGCCATAGCCTCCGGCTCACCAGCTACGAGGGCCCGATATTGAACTCTCGCGCCGGGGCCCAGCAGGCCGGCGGACTCGATGGCGGCAAACGGCAGCATGACGCGCGGCGCCAGGTTGAAAACGCCGCCACCCGCGTCGGGTTCCAACGCGATGGTCTCCGTCACCACAAACGACTGGTCGCCAAGCTCCAGCGCCCCGCCGACCGCCAGGTTGAGCTCGGCGACCACCCGCGGGTCGACCCAGGCCTGGCCTGGCTGCGGAACGCCCGTCGCGGTGCGGGCGGGTCCATAGAGTTCGCTGGCAACCTCCAGTCTTCCACGCAGCGGATAACCGTCGCTGACGCCTTTGACCTGAACCAGCAGCGACTGATCGCCGGCGAACGCCACGGTAGGAAACTCGATGGTCCGGGCCGTCTGCAGCCCTCGATCGCGCGCTTCTTCGAGCCAGGCGGTGCTGACCACCTGGCGAGACTGAATGACCAGATCGGCCGCGAGCAGCTCGTTGGCCCCCATCGTTAAGGCTTTGCTAACCCGCTCGGAGAAAGCACCAACCGAGGTTAAGGCCGCTGCGGATACCGCGAGCGCCAGGGCCAGCGCCCGAAGCTCGCCCGCCCGCCACTCTCGGCGAACCTGACGCAGCGAGAAGCTGATCACCTTCACGATTCAGCCACCAGGCGTGGCTGGGATTCCGACTGAATTTGTCCTGCCTCCAGCCGGATGACCCGGGCGCAGCGGTCTGCGAGGCGCTGTTCGTGGGTCACGAGCACCAGCGCCGTCCCGGCCTGCTGATTGAGGTCGAAAAGCAGATTGATGATCTCCTGACCCGTCGCGCTGTCCAGGTTGCCCGTCGGTTCGTCGGCGAACAGGATCTGCGGCTCACCAGCGTATGCGCGGGCGATCGCGACCCGCTGCTTTTCGCCGCCGGAAAGCTGGTTGGGATAGTGATCGAGGCGGTCGCCAAGGCCGACGCGGGTAAGAATGTCTCGCGCCTGCGAAACGACGCTCGCGGCGCCGGCGAGCTCGAGCGGCAGCATGACGTTTTCTTCGGCGGTGAGGCTGTCCAGAAGGTGGAACGACTGAAAAACGAAGCCCACGCCCTGGCCCCGCAGCACGGCGCGTTCGTCCTCGCTCATCGCGCCCAGGTTGTTGTCCAGCAGCTCAACCGATCCGGCGCTGGGCTGATCGAGGCCGGCCAGCAGGCCCAGGAGAGTGGTCTTGCCCGAGCCCGAAGGCCCGACGATCGCTAGCGAGTCGCCCTGCGCCACGGCCAGGCTGGTGGGCTTGAGGATCGTGAGTTCGCCACCTGGCCCGCTGACCGCTTTGCTTATATCCTTGGCATTGAGTATGAAGCGTTTATTCAACATCGAGTCTTCCTGGCTCCTAGCCCTTGGTTTGGTGAGTGCGCTGTTCTGCGCGTCTGCCTCGGCAGATAGCTCGGGCGCTGCGCCGGGACCGGTATTGGTACTGGGTGACAGCCTTGGCGCCGCCTACAACCTGCCGCTTGGGAGCGGCTGGGTCGATCTGCTGGAGCAAACGCTGACCGAGTGCCAGGTGGGTGTCGTGAACGCCAGCATCAGCGGCGACACCTCAGCCGGTGGCCTGGCCAGACTACCCGACCTGCTGGAGACCTACCAACCGTCAATCGTCCTGGTTGAGCTCGGCGGAAACGATGGCCTGCGTGGTCTCCCCACCTCAAAACTCTATGAAAATTTGCGTGAGATCGCGGTGAAGTCGGAGCGGACAGGCGCCCGCGTGGTGCTGGCGGGAATGCAGATTCCCGGCAACTATGGTGCTCGCTACCGCCAGGCGTTCAGCGACGTCTATCCCGAGCTCGCAGCGGAACTGGAGATTGCCCTGATCCCGTTTCTGCTCGAAGGGGTCGCCCTCCAGCCCGGCATGATCCAGGGCGACGGTATCCACCCCACGGGTGCGGCACAGCCGGTGATTCTCGAAAATGTGCTTCCCTATGTGTCATCTCAGCTTGACAGCTGCGCCGTCGGCGAGGCGAAAAAGGCGGGAATGACAGCCCAGTAATCGCCTCGCGGTCGGGCGTTTTTGGCGCTGACTGTCAACGCAAAATGACGACCTGAACTTCACACCGACGTCATTAAAAGGCCTAATATACTTGCCGGCTGATTGCACCAGTCTCCAACGGAGTCAATATTATGGGAGCAGATGACCAAGGCTTGATCCTCATGATTGAGGACAACCACGACATCGCAGAGATGGCCTCCGAGTACCTCGAGCGCCGCGGCTATCGCATGGACTTTGCCGCTGATGGCTTGACGGGCCTGCATCTCGCGGTCACCAACACCTACGACTGCATCGTACTCGACCTTATGCTGCCCGGCATGGACGGCCTCGCGTTGTGCCGACGCCTGCGGCAGGACGGCAAGAGCTCGACGCCGGTCATTATGCTCACCGCGCGAGACACCCTCGACGATAAGGTTCAAGGTCTGGACGCTGGCGCGGACGACTACCTGATCAAGCCGTTTGAAATCCGCGAGCTGGCAGCGCGGGTCAGCGCGCTGATCCGCCGCTCACGCCGGCAGGTCAGCCACGAGGTGCTGACGGTGGGTGACATGACGCTCGACACCTCCACGCTGCAGCTCAAGCGCGGCGGCAAAGACCTTTCGGTTTCCCCGATCGCCCTGAAGCTGCTCACCATTTTGATGCGTGAGTCGCCGAAGGTAGTATCGCGCCGCGACATCGAGCACGAGGTATGGGGTGACGTGCTGCCCGACAGCGACACCCTCCGGAGCCACCTCTACAACCTGCGGAAGGTAATCGACAAGCCGTTTGACCGGCCGTTGCTGCACACGATTCACAGCGCCGGTTACCGCCTGGCCGACCTGGAAGTCGAGGCCGCCGAGAGCTAAGGTGGCGTCCCGCGACGTCCAGCGCCGCGGCGTTCGCCGCCGCCTATTCTTCAGCTTTGCGCTGCAGGCCGGGGCTATCTCGCTGGCAGTGATTCTCGGCGTGGCCGGGACTTCCTGGGTGCTGCAGGAGTCGCTGGTCGAGCGCGCCATGTTTGAAGAGGCTGACACCCTGACGGAACGGCTTCGCGCGGATCCACTGGCCTCGATGCCCCACACCACTAATCTACGCGGCTACGTCAAGCGCTCGGGCGGTGACCAGCTGCCGAGTTATCTCGCGGCGCTGGGCGAGGGGTTCCACAGCCTCGATCCAGCGGTTCCGGGGGCCATCGCGTTTGTCACTCGCCGCGACGTCGGAACCCTCTACCTGGTCTTTCAGCAGCAAAACGTCCTGTCCCTGTCGCTGCTGTTTGGCGTGGTGCCCCTCGGGTTGGTGCTGCTGACCATCTACCTGATTACCTGGTGGACGTACCGCATGTCGCACAGTGCCGTATCGCCGCTGGTGCAGCTGGCACGGCGGGTTGAGAATCTCAATCTCAACCGTCTCGATGAGGCGGAGTTCCAGCCCGAACAGTTCGCCAACAGCGACGACGAGGTGTATGTGCTGACCAGTGCCCTCAATCAGCTTGGCGGGCGGATTCAGCGTTTTGTAGAGCGCGAGCGCAATTTCACGCGCGACGCGAGCCACGAGCTCCGAAGCCCGGTCACGGTGATCCAGATGGCGGCTGACATGCTGCTGGAGGAGGGCGATCTCGCGCCTTATCAGGAGCGGACCGTTCGGCGCATCCAAAACGTCGCGCGGGATATGCAGGCGCTGATCGAAGCGCTGCTGATGCTGGCGCGCGAGAGCGGTGAGGGGCTGGCCGTCAAAGAATTTAAGGTGAATACCATCGTCGCTGACGAGCTCGACCGCTATGGTTTCCTGGTCCGCAACAAGGCGGTACAACTGACCCAGAGTGATCGCGTTCAGCTTCATGTGGTCGGGCCGCCGAGCGTGCTGGCCGTCATGGTGGGCAACCTGATTCGCAACGCCTGTGCCTACACCAGCGACGGGGAGGTCAAGGTGATCGTGGGCCGCGGCTTTGTCTCGGTCGATGATTCGGGTGTGGGCATGTCGGAGGACGCGATTGCCCGCGTGTTTGAGCCGTTTTATCGCGCCGGGCGAAACGGCAAGGGCGGCCACGGGGTGGGTCTGACCATCGTCAAGCGCTTGGCCGACCGGTTTGGCTGGCCGGTGGAAATCCAGTCTGAGCTCGGAGTCGGCACCTGCGCCACAATCTATTTCCCGGAGTTCACGGTGGATGACGAAGCCGAGAAAGCCGCACTTGCCGCATCGCAGTCCGAGGCCGCCACGGGAACGTGACGCATCTCTCTATTGAGATAAAAAGATATTGACATTCGGTTTGGCAACGGTTTCAATAAGTGAGTACTCATTGAGACCGGCTGAGGGAAAGGCCCTTTGAAGCCGGGGCAACCTACGAACCTAACCCGTTCGGAAAGGTGCCAAATCCTGCGGAACCTAAGTTCCGGGAAATGAGTGTCGGTAAAAGCGGTAGTGCTAAGGACCCGACGCCCACCTGAAGCCTGACGGCCCAGGACCAATGAGTCACCGACTAACGGAGAACATTGGAAATGAGCCAGCAACCGAATCAACCCGCCACCGTCTCGGCAACGCCGATCAGCGCCCTGCAGGACCGTCAGTCAGGGCCCAAACGCCGTTCTGCCGCCACCACCGCTGTGCGCACCGGCATCGAGTGTGATCAGGAGCACGGCGCGGTTGTACCGCCGCTTTATCTGTCGAGCAACTTTGCTTTCAAGGGCTTCGACGACAAGCGTCCCTATGACTACACCCGTTCGGGTAACCCGACTCGCGATCTGCTCGGCGAGGCGATCAGCGAGCTTGAGGGTGGGGCGGGCGCCGTGATCACCTCGTCCGGCATGTCGGCGGTTTACCTGGTCACGCACCTGCTGGCGGCGGACGACCTGGTTTTGGCGCCGCACGATTGCTACGGCGGTTGCTACCGGCTGCTGGAAAATCTTGCCAAGCAGAAGAAGCTGCGCCTCAAGTTTTGCGACTTCTCCGATACCGCTGCGGCCCGGGAGGAGATTCTCCGTTCCAAGCCTCAGCTCGTCTGGCTCGAAACGCCCAGTAATCCGCTTCTGCGAGTCAGCGATATCAGCGCCTTGAGTGAAGCGGCCCGGGAGGTGGACGCGCTGGTGGTGGCGGACAACACCTTTCTGTCGCCCGCGCTGCAGCAGCCGCTGGCGCTTGGCGCAGACATTGTGGTCCACTCGACTACCAAGTATCTCAACGGTCACAGCGATGTTGTCGGTGGGGCGGTGGTTGCGAAGACGTCCGAGCTGCATGAGCAGCTGACCTGGTGGGCCAACTGCATCGGCGTGACCGGCGCTCCGTTTGACAGCTTCCTGACTCTGCGCGGTATCCGTACGCTGAAGGTTCGTGTAGCCCAGCACGAGAGCAACGCGCGGCGGCTCGTTGACCTGCTGACCTCACACGCCGCCGTGTCGCGGGTCTACTACCCGGGGCTGAACAACCATCCGGGCCACGCTGTCGCTCGCCGCCAGCAGTCCGGCTTCGGGGGCATGATCAGCTTTGAACTTCGCGGCGACGTTGGTGAAGTGACCGAATTCCTGCGCAGCCTGGAGCTGTTTTCGCTGGCGGAATCACTCGGTGGCGTCGAGTCGCTGGTGGCCCACCCGGCGACCATGACCCACGCCGCCATGAGCAAAGCGGCGCAGCGCGAGGCGGGTATCGAGCCGACGTTGGTCCGGCTGTCGGTCGGCATCGAGGACGCCGACGACCTGGTGTCGGACGTTCAGGCTGCGCTGGATGCAGCGCTGGAGATCTCGCTGGAGAATGAAGCTCAGGCCGTCGGCGGCTGAGCTGAGCTTCAAACAAAAAAATGCCCCCAAAACGGCTTGCGCCGCCGGGGGCCCCGGTTTCTGCGCCTAAAGCAGATTGATGGGTGAGTAGTTGTAGCCGGGGAATACGCTGCCGACCACCCCACTGCCGTTGCCCAGAATCACGTCCATGACGGTGCCGTGAACCTGGCGGAAATCGGTGGTTGGGATCACCCCGTCGCCCTCCCGGTCGACCGCCGCGATGCTCGGGAACGTGCCGTAGAGTCCACCGGCGACCCGCCCGCTGATCACGGTCATCGGATCCCCGTAGCCGTGGTCGGTCCCGTTATTGCCATTTTCACTGACCTGACGTCCAAATTCGCTCTGGATTACCAGACACATATCGTTGGCGCTCTTGTTCGGGTCGTTCGCAATATCGAGGTAGAAGGCCGTGACGGCCTCGCTCACTTCCCGTATGTTCCGCCCGAAGCCAGTATTGGGGTTCACCGGCTGCTGGTTGTTGTGTGTGTCCCAGCCGCCTTTGTTCAGCGCCGCTGCCGCAATTCCCAGGTCCAGCTTCCAAAGCTGGGCAATGAGCGCGAGGTCTTCGCCGATGCCCGTATCGGGGTAGGTGACACCGCCAGCCGGCACGTAGTTGTCCAGATCGAAAGAATCGATGAGTTCGACCGCGTCTACGGCCGCCTGTCCTGCCAGATCGAGTGTCCCGGAGCCGTTGCCGTACATATCGGCAAGGCCGGCGAGGTGAGTGTCCTCATATCGACCGGTGTTGGGGCTGAAGCCGCCGGCCGAGTCCAACGTTGCTACATCGGCGTAGCCCGAAAGACTGACGGGCGTATTTGAGTCAGACGCTAGTCCTGTGAAGACCGCGTCGCTGCTGTGTGGGATAGCGGCGAGGTACCGACCAAGAAAGCCGCCGCCGGCGGCGGACTGGCTGCCGGGTGTTCCCAGCTCGATCTCTTCCTGCGCGTCGAAGTGACTCCGGGTGAGGGCGTCCAGGGGATGACCGCAGGAGTGAACGAACGCCACGTTGTTGCGGATGCTATGCAGGTCTGGGCACAGCGGGTTAAGCCCCCAGCCGCTGCCCCCTGGCATATCCACCATGCTCAGCGTAGTGCCGGGATCGATAAACGTATTTCCCCGGTCCTGGGCATAGTTTGTCAGGTTGGCACCGCTCGTGGGCACCAGATAGCTCAGACCGTCCATCCCCCCTCTGAGAAACAGATAAACCAGCAGTTTTGTCGGCGCGGTGCCGACACTCCCGGCGGTCACGCGTTGGGTGAAACCCAGCCCCAAAGTTCCGGTACCCAGGGCTCCCGCCCCGGCGCCCATGCCGGCCAGCAGGCGACGGCGATTACGATTAATCTTATCCATTGTCCGTCTCCTTATCGCTGCATGAACTGAGGTGACCAGAGGATCAGCTTGACCAGTCCGGTCAGCCTCGAGCGCCAGCGGTCGTTGCCGCTGTCCTGGGTCAGACGATTGCGCTGGATGGGCTCGTCGGCGCCCCAGCCGTTTGCGTCAGCGAGGTCACCCGGGTAGTCCTGGGTCATGAACTGCAGCGCCGCCCGACCGACGGCGGTGGGTGCCGACTGGTAGTCACCATTCCCGGCCCAGCCGCCGGCTGGAGTGAAGCCCAAGGCCCAATTGCACCAGAACTCCACCAGCTGCCTCGGCGTCGGGTCGCCGGACAGACTATTCAGGGTAATGTCGATGGCCCGCATCGTCCGCGTTGCAGAATTCGACGCGTTACGATCCAGAAGAAAGTCGATGGTTCGCCAGGCCTGAACCAGCGAATTGGAACCCTCCCAGTGGGATCGCTCATCCGGAAACCCGTCTGGAGTGCGCCAGTCGAACAGCCTTTGGCCGGCGGCATTGAAGGCGCGAAGCATATTACTGGTGGTGTTGTCACTCATGCGCCAGGTGTGGTCACATCCGGCGGCGCGCATTGCGGCCACCACATAATCGAAGGGGCGCCGCACCTTTTCACCCCAGTAGCTGGGGCTTTTGAATTCCGAGGACAGCAGAATTGTCCGCAGCGTTCGAGCGATCTGATCCGGGCTTTTGCGATGCGCGTAGAACGTCGCCGCTGCTGCGTCGACCACCGACTGCGGCGGCTCGTCCGCGATCAGGCGTTGGCAGAGTTTGCGGGCAATGTGCCGAGCCGTCGCGGGATGGTAAGCGGCGAGCTTCACGATCAGTCGGCCTTCGGTTTCGGCATCCAGCCCCGAGGGGATCGCCGCAACCCCGAGCGTCAGCACCGCTTTGGTAGAGTCCTTGTTGTGCTCGTCCTCGCGTGTAAAAAACAGCCCCGTACCGCAGCTGGTGTCCGTATCCTGGTCACCGTAGCGCCAGCCGGTCATGCTCTGGGCGGCGGTGAGCACATCGTCGTCGGTGTAAACCGCGGCGATCGGCAGTGACGGGTCGGCGAGGAAACCCAGGTTCTGGCTGTCCAGCTCTGGATCGTTGAGCGCGGTGTAGGGGTTTTCGGGGAGTGCTTCGACAAAGCGCGGGTTCGCGTTGCCGGCGTAGTCTTCTGAGCCGATGCAGTGCAGCTCAAAAAGCTCGCGACAGTAGTTTTCGTTGATCGCGCCGTCACGACCGTTAACGTAATTGTCTAGGTACCGCAGCATGGCCGAGTGCTGGCTGGAGGCGTAGATCAGCTCATAGAAATTGCCGAAGACGTTGCTGCGAATCACGTCGCGGTCCCAGCCAACCCAGGACACATAGACGTCTCGGTTGAGGCGCGCAAATACGTTGAGGTGGTTGTGCCAGAAATCCACCACCAGCTCGCGAAGCTGCCAGCGACTGTAGCACGCGGCGTTAAAGGTGAACTTTTCCACCTCGGCGTAGGGGCGTGAGTACTCGCTGAACGAACCACATTCATACTGTGAAAACAGGGCAGTGTGCGACTGATCCAGCTGAGTGAAGTCCGCAGCGTGCTCGGCCATGCGCGCGTCCAGCTCGGGGTCTTCGCTGCTCGGCGCCAGCTGTTCCTCGACGTAAGCGGCCAGGCGCGCGTCGTCCGTATTGCCCAGTGATTCAAAGTAGGCGAGGTCGCCCGTGGCGGCAAAGTTGGTATTTACCGACTCAAAGCCGTTGGCCAGAATCGTGTCTGGGTTGGCGCCGCTGGAGCCGGTAATGCCCCGATTGATGCCGAAGCCCATTTTGCTCAGAACCCGCACGGCAAAAGGCGGCGTCAGCGTGGAATCTGAACCCGATTTGCTGGCGCTGCGGCGCTCGCCGACGGCGGTTTCGGGCGGCTTGGTTTCGGCGTTGACTTGCGTTGTGGCGAGCCCGGCGAGCGATCCTGCTCCGGTCGCCTTGAGAAAGGCGCGACGTCCTGTCTGAGGTTCATGAAGTGGCATGGCAAAAATCCTTACATCTCAGACAATGTTGAAATGTACGCGGTGGTGCGCGGTCAAAGTGTGACTTAGATCATGCTTTGGTTACGGCGTTTCCCGTCATGAGTGCCGACGGCGCCAAGCACCTGCCATCTCGTCAAAAGCGCACCGGAATGGTGCAAAAATCAGAGGGTTACGCTAGGGGAGAACTAGCGGGAAGCTGACTTGAGCCGGCTGCTGATCTGGTCTCGGGCGTCAGCCAGGATCGAGGTGCGGTCGAGTGAATCAAGGATCGCGCGCACCGTCTGCTTGGGGCCGTTGGTGCCCCACGATTTGCCGTTCACCAGATAAGCCTCCGCGGACCGCCCCACGAGGTAGGTGGCGTAGTAAGCGAGCGCGCCCTGCGCCGCGCCCGTGACGGCAACCGACAGTCCGACGCTAACCGTTTTCAGCGCTGAAGAAACCAGGTTGACGCCCCATACGGCGCCCATCAATGCCGCGAGCTGGGCCATGATGGTGGCCAGCAGCTTGCCGCTCTCATGGCGCCCCATGGGCAAGCCGTAAACCCGGCTGAGCTGCACCACCAGGGCCACGTCCAGAGCGGCGGCAGCCAGCAGATCCGCGACCGGCACCGGATTGAGCGCCACGGCGACACCCTTGGTCAAGCTGTAGCTGCGCAGCACCTTCTCCGCGATCTGGCGCCTCGCCTTGACCATGCGGGCAGCCACCTGGTCGGTGAGCTTGCCGGCAAACAGGGCCGCGTTGAGCGCCGCCAGGGTTTTGCCTTCCGCTTCGAGCACGCGCCAGATCCGCTCCTTGAGTTCCTGGATCTGCGGTTCGCGCTGCCGCTGGCTCTCCGTTTCCCGCCCGTTCTCGTCGACCGTAACCACCAGCTGTGGGCGCGGGCTGGCCGCAATGGGCACGATGTTCTCCGGCTTGACGAGGTCCTGGCAGCGTTCGCGCAGCGCGCTGAGCAGCTGGGCCTGCTCTTCGGGGGTGTATCGATCGGTTTTGTTCAGCGCGGCGATCACGGGCCGGTGGGCGGCGGTCACAATGCGCATGGCGTTGATTTCGGATTCGGAGATATCGCCATCGAGCACAAAGATCACCAGATCGGAACGCTCGGCGACCTCGAAGGCCAGCTTTTCTCGCTGCTCGCCGTCCAGTTCATTGATGCCCGGCGTATCGATGAGATGCACGCCCCCCGCGTGGCCTTCATCCCATCGCGCGGTCTGCGCCTGCCGCGTCTCGCCGTGCAGCGGACTGACCGAGAAAACTTCCCGTCCGACCAGCGCATTCAGTAGCGACGACTTGCCGGCGCTGACCTTGCCGAACACGGCGAGATGGATCTCGCCCCGCGCAAGCTTTTCGGTCATGGCTTCCACCTGGTGGTAGTCAGCCTCCAGCTCCTCCCGAACGTCCTGGGGAATCGAGCTGTCGGCGAGCAGGTCACGGAGGTTTCGTGAGGCGCTGAGCAGGTGCTCCTGGCCGTCTTCAGTCATTGCGATCTTCAGCCTTCCAGCGGGTCAGCGCCAGGCGGGCATAGCCCAGCGCTTTCTCTTCGACGGATTCGTCCAGTTGTTTCTCAAACCGATCTGCGGCCCACACGGGGTCCAGCGACTTTCGCTCCTCCAGCGAGGCGCAGATCGACCGGCCCAGGCTGTCGAAGATCATGCCGTAGGCCGCTGCATGGATCACACCGCCGGTGAGGGTGCCGATGCCTGGAAAAGCCTTGAAGGCATTGCCGGTCACCGCGAGGACCAGGGCGGTGGTCTTTTTGAGCCGGTCGCCGGCGAGGGTGAGAAAACGGTCGATCTCGATTTCCCGCACGGGGATTTCGTACAGCTCCCCAAGCTCTCGCAGAAAGCGCGTGGCGAGGGCAGCCTGAATCACCAGGTCGGATCCGGGAGTGATGGCGGCCAAAGCTCCGATCACGGCCCGGCGCGCATATTTTTCGGTGAGGGCCTGGCCCGCCTCGCTGCGCTGGTCAGCTTCGGCGCGCTGGAGTTTTTCGCTGGCCAGCTTCAGCGAGCTGCGCTCGCGCTCACCCTCAAGCTCCTGACGCGCAAGCTGGCGGTCGACGGCCTGCCACAGGGTATCAACCTGGGCTGGTCGCTCCCGGGTGGTGAGCTTCTCGTTCCCACTCTCCTGCAGGACGACCTGCTCTTCGCCGCCGGCACTGACGGTGACGACCGACGCAACGTCGGCACCGCTGCGTTCGGCCAGCCGCTCGGACAACGCCGCCAGTTCCTCGGCGGTGTACCGATCGGATTTGTTGAGTGCAACAATCACGGGCTTGCCATAGCCGGCCAGGCGTTTGAGCTCAACCCCATCATTGCGGTCGAGGTCGCCGTCAGCCACGTAGATCACCAGGTGCGCCCGAATCGCCTCATCCCGGGCCGCGTCCATCAACTCCTCCGTCGCCGCGTGGCCAAACCCGGGAACATCAGCCAGCTGCACCGGCCGGCCTGCGCGGTCGCCCGCGTAGTGGGCAATGCGGCGGGTCGTACCCAGGGTCACGCCGGCGGTCAATTGATGCTGTGGGAGCAGGGCTTCAATCAGCGAGCTTTTGCCGGCTGACGCGCCGCCGAACATGGCCAGATACACCTCGCCACTGTCCTTGCGCTGATCCAGGCGACGAAGCTCTGCCTGAGCCGTGCCGATCGCGACACCTCGCTGGTCCGCGTGGTCGATTCGCTCGCGCAGCGTTTCGGCATCCACCACCGAGGGCGAGGGAGGTTGAGAGTGCGCCGGGCCGCGCAGCAGCCGGATTCCGACCAGCGTGCCAGCACCGGCAAAGAGCACCATGACTGCAGCAAAGGCCGGCGGTGCCCAGGGCCCTACCTCACGCAGCCGCTCCCACACCGACAGCAGGAGATCGGCCGACATCATCAGCGCGATCATGAGCAGCAGCACCAACAGGCCAACGAGAATGGCTGCCAGGGAACGAACGGTCATGGCCCATTATCGCATGAGCCGGCGGCACATCGGGTTTGCGGGTAGCAAGCGTGTCAACCGCGGGCGGCACAACCTGGCCGAGGAAACACGGGGCAGGGCCGGACGGCCCGTGGGATCAGCCGAAGGCGAGCTTTCGCCAGGTCGGCCGCTGAGCCTCGTAGGCCTCCATAATCACGTTGGGGTCGAGGCCAAACTCGCCCGAGGCAAGGCCGCGGTTGATGCTGACCGGCTTGTCCTCGTGGGTGCTGTTGTAGTTTCGCAGATCGACTCGCTCCAGCTTGTCCAGCGGCCGCTTGTCGCTTCCCAGCACCATCAGAACCACCGGCTGAATTCGCTGTGACACGTTTTGCTCTTTGATCAAAGCAACCTCGCCGGTGCACAGCTCGACCAGCGTGCCGGTCGGGTAGATGCCTAGGGCCTGAATAAACTCCTCGACCAGCTGGCCCTGAAACAGCACTTCCCGATGGTCATAAAGGAAGTCGGTCGCCTCAGCCGCGGTATAGACCTTGTCGGTGTGAGGTCGCAGGCTGGTCATCGCGTCGTAGGTATCCGTCAGACCGGCGATACGACCGAGCAGCGGGATCTGATCCCCGAACTTACCTTCAGGATAGCCGGACCCGTCGAAACGCTCGTGGTGGTTTTCCACCACTTCGATGACGTCATCACCGATGCCGACACAGCGATCCAGGATTTCAACGCCGTCGGTCACGTGGGCACGCAGCCGCGCGATTTCTTCGTCGGCCAAGGTGCCCTTTTTGTCGAGCAGCCGACGCGGAACCTTCGCCTTGCCAACCTCGCAAAGCAGGGCGCCGAGCGCCAGCCGGTCCAGCTGATGTTCCGACAGCCCAAGATGCCGCCCGAGGACCGCCGACAAGACGGCCATGCGCACGGAGTGGCCATAGGAGTAGGCGTCACGGTCACGCAGCTTGATCATCCAGACAAACGCGTCCGGGTGGCGGATCACGCTTTGCACCATTTCCTGGGTGGTGCGACGAACCCCTCGGACACTCAAGGCGCGGCCGACGCGAATATCGTCCACCACGCCCGCCACTTCGCGAGACAGGTCTAGGTGGAACTGTTGCGCGCGCTTCATTTCGCGGCGGAAGCGGCGGGGCGAACGATAGAAGTCTGGCCGGACCTTGATCGGCACCGAGCTGATGCCATAGAGATCCTGGTCTTTACCCAGCCGGCGATTCGGCGTGGGGATGTTCAGCAGCTCTGCGCTGGTGTCTTCAACCTCGGTGGCCTGGCGCCAAGGCCGGTTGAGCGCCGAACCGGCTTTCGGCGGCACGCCACGTAGGACGTCAACGTAGACAAACTGGCAATATTTACGCAGGGCGGCGATATCACGTTCGCCGCGGACGACAAAACCCTGGAAGGGAAACGGTGTGGACAGCCATGGCCGATCAAGCTGGCACACATACATGCCTTTGATCAGGTTTTCGACTTCAACTTGGACCTGTTCTGTCCGCACTGCTTCCTTACTCTCCCTTTGCTAGCGGCGTGTCCCTCGACGATCGCCAATTCGCCGACACCTTCGCCTCCCTACCATAGGATCGAACGGGTGTTCGGTTCTGCGAACTGGATCACAACCGCGCCGCCCTCAAGCGGCAATTCTGCTCTCGGCTCCCTGCCGAGCGCACGGCCGACGCCCTCACTGGCTGGCCACGAAAGAGCGGTTATCGACATCTTCCATGTCTGCCTTTACCGCATCTCCCGGGAAAAAGGTAACCTATCTATCCGTGCTCGTCTATCGACGGGAGCGCCCAAGTTGCTGAATTAACATTGGTTTAACGATCTTGAAACACGCTTTTGCTTTCGCGGCCGCCGTATTGGTCGCCGTACTCACGCTCGTTGCCCCGGCAGGCCTGCTGGCAAGCCAGGTGGTCGACGTGCTGACCGTTGAGGATGGCCTGCCCGCCAACGCGGTCACCGCGCTGGCCCAAGACGCAGAAGGGTTCCTGTGGATCGGCAGCAGCGACGGGCTGGCACGCTTTGACGGGACGGACTTCACCCTGTTTCGTAACGATCCGTCCGACCCCGGTTCGCTGCCGGGCAACGGGGTGCAGGCGCTGCTCGTAGACCGCAGCAATCAGCTCTGGGTCGCCCTGGAGGGAGCCGGTCTGGCGGTGCTGAGCCCCGGACAACGCCGGGTGAGCAAACTCGAGCTCGACGTACCCGAGGGATCCGGCAGCTTCGACGTTTTTGCGCTTGCCGACGATCAGGCGGGAGACGTCTGGGTTGGGCTCTACAAGGCAGGCCTGCGCCGTTTTCGGGGCACGCCGCCACAGCCTGAGTCGTTTGCCGCCGCCGGGCAGCTGAGGAGTCAGACCGTCTTCGCGCTAGCCCCCGACGCTGTCGGCGGCATCTATCTCGGCACGATCGGCGACGGTCTTCAGCGCCTCGATGCGGACGGGTCACGGCTGCGACCGAGCCGCCTGGCGGCAAAGAATATCTGGGCGCTGGCGACTCAAGGTGGGCTGCTCCGGGTGGCGCCTGAAGGGCAGGCGGGCACCTTCGACTTTGAGGGCGGACAGTTTGCCGCGCTGCCACCGTTGGCCAATCAGGTCACCACGATCGCACCGCTGGCTGACGGCCGCGCCTGGCTGGGGAGTTACGCCGGTCTGGCGCTGGTGGACCCCGACTGGCAGTCGATCAGCCGAACGCTGTCCGCGCAGCCCGCGCTGCGCGACGCGCTGCCCAGCAACCAGGTCAATGCTTTACTGCTCGATCGGGAAGGCTCCCTGTGGATCGGCACCAGCGACGGTTTGGCCCGGCTGCCCGCGGGCTGGGACAACTTCACGCTGTATCGCCATGACCCGTTGGCGGATCAATCCATCAGCGCCAGCCCGAGGGTGGCGGTAGGGACGGCGACATCGATCTGGGTCGGCGGGGTGTCCGGCTGGCTGGATCGCATCGATCGCGCGAGCGGTCTGGCGCAGCGGCTCGCGAGGCCTGAACGCGAGGGGATGCCGACCACCGGCGGCGTATGGTCGATTCTCGCGGAAAGTGACGAGCGGCTGTGGCTCGGTCTGACCGGCGGCGTGGCGCGCTTTGAGCCGTCAACCTCGGCACTGCGGTTTGTGCCGGTTGCGCCTCGGGAAAACGCCAGCGGACCGGTGCGCGTTGAACACATTGCGCGCGACCGCCGCGGCAACCTCTGGCTCGGCGCGACCGAACGCGGGCTGCTGCGGCTCGATGCCGAATCGCTGACGCTGGAGGATTTCAGCGACCGCATCAGCGGCGCTTTTGTAGAGCAGCTCTCACTGGCGCCGGACGGCACGCTCTGGATTGCCAGCGACGGGGGACTCGATCAGCTGGATCCGCAGCGCGGGACGGTGGCCGCGATGCTGCCGAGCGGTGAATACACCCTGAGCTTGGCACACGGTCTGAATCAGGACCTCTGGGTGGGTCACCTGGACGGGCTCGTGCATTATCAGAAAACCGCCGGCGGGCTCGAACGCGTCAGGCAATTCACCGAGGCGCAGGGTATACCTCAGATCCGCTTCGGAGGGATTGCCGTTGATACCAGCGGGGACGTTTGGCTGACCAGCCAGCGGGGCCTGTTTCGCTACCGGCCGGCGAGTGGCCTGACGCAGTCCTTTGGCCGCCCAGACGGGCTCGTCAGCAATGAGTTTCGCGAGCGCCCGCTGTCCCGGATGGCCGGTGGTGAGCTGCTCGCCACCAGCGCGCGGGGCATCCTGGCCTTTGATCCGCTGCAGGTGTCGGTGACCGGGTCACCGCCGCCGGTGGTCATCACCGAGGTACGGGTAGCCAATCAGCCCGTCATGCGGCTTGAAGAGGCATGGCAGACCATCGCGCTGGAACATTCGGGCGGCGATATATCGTTTCATTTCGCGGGCCTGTCGCTGGTCAATCCGGCGGCCAACCAGTACGCCTATCAACTGGAGGGGCTCGACGAAAACTGGATCTACGCGGGAAATGCTCGCTCCAGGACCTATAACAATCTAGCGCCGGGAAACTATCGGTTTATGGTTAAGGCGGCGGACGCCCGCGGTTTTTGGAACGAAACGCCGGCGACGCTCGCGCTGAGTGTTCCCTATCCGCCGTGGCGGACCGGCTGGGCTTATCTTGGTTACGTGCTCGGTGGATTGGGGCTGCTGGCCTGGTCCGGCCTGGGTTTTCGCCAGCGGCTTCGGCGTGGCCACGAGCTCGATCGCGCCCGCGAGCGCCAAACCTGGGCGGAAACCCAGCGCGACATGACGCTGTCGCTCACCTCTTCGCTGGAGGTGACAGAAATCCTCAAGCGACTGCTGCGTGGACTGTCGGAGGTGGTCAAATCCGACCGCGCTGTGGTCAGCGTCGACTGCGCTGGGCTGCCCCGAGCGCAGGTACACGACGGTTACCGCGCCGCGGACCTGCCAAACTTTCGGGACATCCGAAACACGATCCTTCAGCTGTCCCAGCCCGCCGTCGACGAGCCGACCACGCTTTCGGCGATGGGGCAGCTCGGCGGCAGCATCACGGTGCCGGTGGCGGCGGGTGATCGGGTCATGGGTGTGGTCACGCTGAACCGGGAAGATGCTCAGGGCTACGTCGAGCGCGACCGAATGATGGCCGCCACCTACGCTCGTCAGGCGGGCGTCGCGCTGGAGAATGCCCGGCTCTTTCGCGAGGTCAAGAAGCTCGCCGATGAGGCCGAATCAGCCAACCAGGCGAAGTCTGATTTTCTCGCCAAGATGAGCCACGAGATTCGCACGCCGATGAATGGTGTCCTGGGCATGACCGAGATGCTGCTGGAAACATCACTGAGCGGCGATCAGCGGAACTACGCCCAGGCGGTGCAGGATTCGGGCAACGTGCTGCTCAACATCATCAACGACATATTGGATCTATCCAAGATCGAGGCGGGTCGCCTCGAGCTTGAGACCATCGACGTTCACCTGGGGCAGCTAGTCGAGCAAACGGTCAAGCTGTTCAGCGGCGCGGCGGCCAAAAAGGGGATCGAGCTCGGCTACCTGATCGATCCCAACCTGAATCGCCACTTTCTCGGCGATCCGGTGCGGATTCGGCAGGTGTTGATGAACCTTCTGAACAACGCGCTAAAGTTTACCGAACGTGGACGGGTCCGGGTCGACGTAAGCCCGGGTGCCGACAACACCGTACGGTTTGTCGTCAAGGACACGGGTATCGGGATGGACACCGGCGCCTACCGACAGCTTTTCCAGCCGTTTACGCAGGCTGATCAGTCGACCAGCCGGCGCTATGGCGGCACGGGGCTAGGGCTGGCGATCTGCCGGCAGCTGGTCGACAAGATGGGCGGCTCGATCGACGCGGTGACCAAACCGGGTCACGGGAGCCTGTTTTGGTTCGAGCTGCCGCTGGCGCAGGTTCGCGAGGCGGTTGAGCCGCGTCTGCCCGGCACGGACTGGCTGGAGCAGGGTTACTGCCTGCTGCTCATGCGTCCCAGCATCGCGCGCGAGGCGATTTTGGCTTTTCTGACCCACCAGCGAATTAAGGTTGAGGTCAGCACGGGTTCACCCGCCGAACCGCTGCCTGCGTCCCCGCCGGTACTCATCATCGCCCAGGCGGCGGCGTGGTCAGCGGAGCTCGCCCGGCAGCTCGCCAAGCCGCACCAGCCGATCGGCGTGTTGTGGGTGGTGGACGACGGTCAGGCACCCTCGTTGCCCGCCGGTCTCAAGCTCGCCGGCAACCCGCTTCGGCCGCCAGTCTTTGAGTCGGAGCTGATGCTGCGGCTGATGGAAGCCTCGACGGACTCAGCGCCGCCGGCGGCAGCCAGCGAGACGCCCGTTGCCAGCGGCAAACACCTGCTGGTGGTGGAAGACAACCCGATGAACCAGGCGGTCGTGCTGGAGATGCTCGACGGGCTGGGGCACACGGTGGACGTGGTGGACAGCGCTCCCGAGTGCCTGTCACAGCTCGCTTCGACGCGCTACGACCTCATCTTGATGGACTGCGAGCTGCCGGGTCAGGACGGCATCGAACTGACCCGGACCCTGCGTCGGGATACACGTCCCCACGTGGCGCGGCTACCCATTGTCGCGCTGACGGCTCACGCCGGGGCCGATTACCACCGTCGCTGTATGGACGCCGGCATGGATGCCTTTCTGGACAAGCCGATCAGCAAAGCGCGCTTACGCGATGCCCTGGAGGCCGCGCTTGGCGGCACCCGCCGGCCGGACGCCGAAACCGGCTCAGCGCCTGATACCGCTTAGGCGCGCCGCACCCGGCGTCGATCAGGTGCGTTGGCTTGCCTGGTGGACGTGCTCGACTAAAACGCCCAGGTGTTCGGGATTGATGTCCGGCGTGATGCCATGCCCGAGGTTGAAGACGTGGCCGGGGCCGTCGCCGTAGCTCCTTAGCACCTTTTCCGCTTCGGCTTTGATCACCTCCGGGCCGGCCGCCAGCAGCGCTGGATCAAGATTGCCCTGCAGCGCCACCCGGTCACCCGTATACAGCCGCGCATCCTGCAGATCGGTGGTCCAATCCACGCCCAGCGCGTCGCAGCCGCTGTCGGCCAATTGCGCCAACCGCGGCCCGGCGTTCTTGGTGAAGAGCACAATCGGCACCTCGCGACCCTCCGCCTCGCGGGTCAGGTTATCCACGATCCGCGTCATGTAGTTCAGCGAAAACTCCTGGTAAAGCGCGGGGCTCAGCGCACCGCCCCAGGTGTCGAACACCATCAGCGCCTGGGCGCCGGCGGCAATCTGCGCGTTCAGGTACTCAACCACCGAGTCGGCCAGCACGGAGAGCAGCTGGTGGGCCGCGGCGGTTTCTTCGACCAGCATCGCTTTGGTGCGAGAAAAGTTTTTGCTGCTACCGCCCTCCACCATGTACGTCGCGAGTGTCCAGGGGCTGCCGGAAAACCCGATCAGCGGCACCTTGCCGTCCAGCTCCCGGCGGATCAGGCTGACCGCGTCGGTTACATAACGCAGATCCGAGCCCATATCCGGAACCGCCAGCGTCGCGATGTCGGCCGGCGACCTGACCGGCCGCTCGAAGCGCGGGCCTTCGCCTTCGGAGAAATAGAGGCCGCGACCCATGGCGTCCGGGATGGTCAGAATGTCGCTGAACAAGATCGCGGCGTCGAGCGCAAAGCGTCGCAGGGGCTGAAGCGTTACTTCGCAGGCGAGGTCGGGGTTCTGGCATAAACTCATGAAGTCGCCGGCCTGCGCTCGTACCTTGCGATACTCGGGCAGATAGCGCCCGGCCTGGCGCATGATCCAGATCGGCGTGTAGTTGGTCGGCTGACGCAGCAGCGCTCGCAGCAGCGTGTCGTTTCTCAATTCGGTCAACGTTGTGGTTCCTTCAGCTTCCGCGGTCTTGCTGCCATCGGCCTGGCCGGGCAGCGGTTGCTTTTCTCAGGGTTGATTCAGTGCCTTTTGCAGCGGCGCCACCGTGCGAATCCAGGGTGATCGAATGCTAGCCGGCAGCTCGGTCAACGCGGCTTCCGCGCTGGCCAGCGAATTGTACCCGCCTTTCAGCAGCAGGACGCGGGTCCCGGCCCCTTCGTCCAGCGAAATCGCGATGAGCTGCTGGGCCGAGAGTTCATGGCGCCGCAGGTACAGTCCCAGCAGCTCGGGTTTTGACAGGCTGGTGAGCTGGATGACGAAGGCGCCTGGTTCCAGGGTCGACAGCGCGTCGGCGCCCGCAAGCTTGGGGGCTGGCGGGGCCGTCACCGCGGCGGCGGGCGGGCGGGCGGACTGTTCGCGGGCTGCGGTCTCCCGGAGGACGTTTGCCCGGGACGAGCGACTGGGTACCGAATCGGCGCGGGTCGGTTGCGGTGCGGGCTGCGGCCGTTTCTCGACGGCTGGCTCGGCGGCCGCCCTCGTGGCTGGCGCTGAGGTGCCGCTAGGCTCAATGGGCGCCGGCGGTTCCTCAGCGCGGGTAGACTCCGCGATCGATGGCTGCGTCACCGGCGCCGGCCGGGCGCCGGCTGCCGCCGCGGCTTTCGGCTCGGTCGCTGTCGGGGTTTGAGGCTCAGTCGCTGCAGCACCTAGCGTCGTCGGCGGCGCCGGGTCAGCGGGCTCCGCCGGGGCCATGGTCGGCGCCTCGGCGAGCGCCGGCGCAGGGTTCGTCGCGAGAGCGGGTTCGCTTTCGTCAGCGGCGGTGGTTTTCCCCGGGACGTCCGCCACCAACCGGTCGGCGTTCTCTTCGTTGGTCACCGGCGACACCTCAGCGATCGGCTCCCGCGTTACGGGCGGGTTCTCCACGGGTGCCCTGGTCGGTGCAGGGCGTTCTGCCGGACCGGCTGTGGGACTGGCTGTCGCACCAGCCGCCGGGCGTGGCGGAGCGGTGGCGGCGACCAGCGGCTCGATCGGTGTTTCCCCGGCCGCGAGCGAGCCATAGTCGTACAGCTGCCCGGTCAGCTTTGCGACCTCGGCGATTTGGGGGCGCATCGCCTGCACCGCATTAGGCATGGCCACAACCGCCCTCGACGCCTGTGCCGGCGTCACGAAGCTGCCCCAAAGGATGAGCTGGCGCGCCTTGTCGCCCTCGATCACCGCCATATAACGAACGAGTGCCGGATCGAGGCCGAAGCTATCCACGAAGCCAGGGATTTCGTCCACCTCGGAGACGCTGGCGATCTTGAGCGTAAAGACATCGCGCGCGCGTTGATTGGCGGGTGTGACCACAGGTGCCGCGGGCATCGGCATGAGTGCGTCGATCGGCGAAACGGTCTGCGTGGGATCGTCCGCGGGGTCAGGGAGCCGAAAAACGTCCGGAGTGGGGACGGCGGCCTGGGTAGGTTTCAGCTCGGGCAGCGGGGCCGCCTCGGGTGCGGTGCCGTCCCGGCTGCAGCGCCAGGCCTTTTGGTCGCCTGCAACGCAGGTGACCGTACCGTCCGTCTGGGCCGCGGCGCCGGCCGCCGTCAGCAGCAGCAGCGCGGCGGCGATGAGGAGGCCCGGTTGGCTGGCGGCCGCAGGTTTATCCGTCGGGTTCACAGGTTTGTCCCTAGGGTTCATATGACACTAATCCCCCTGGATGAACATGACCTGGTAGCCCCGTCCCAGCTGGCGATCGCGCTGCCAGATCAGCGCCGCCTGGGCTTCGTCCATCGACTGAAAATGCTCTTTTCGCAGGGTCCCGCGGCTACCCAGTGGACCCCACTGGCGCACCAGCGACCAGCCGCCCAGAAGATCTTCCTGGAGAAGAAGCTGGTAATAGCGCAAAGCCTGGTCCGGCTGCGGTCGGGTTTGCATATAGATACGCATGGTAACCCTCGATTCTATCGCAGCGCTGCGGTGGGCCTAAAGCTTCCGCAGATCGCTCAGGGTCTTCAGGACCTGCGACCTGGCCACGTCATCGCGCAGCCGCGCGTCCCCAAGCTGGTTCAACAGCACCAGCCTCAGGCGCCCCGCCAGGTTTTTCTTGTCGAGCGCCATAATCTTGAGCAGGGCCTCCGGTTCGCTGTCGCGCGGAAGCCGGGTTGGCAGTTCGGCTCGATCGATGAGCCTTTCCACGCGATCTACGTCGGCGGCGGTCAGGTCTCCGAGGTCTGCCGACAGTGACGCGGCGCACACCATTCCCATCGCTACCGCTTCACCGTGCAGCACCTCGCCATAGCCGCTGCTCGCCTCCACGGCGTGTCCGAAGGTGTGTCCGAGGTTGAGAAGCGCCCGGCTGCCCTGTTCGGTCTCGTCCCGGGCCACCACCTGCGCTTTGTGCTCGACGGAAACCTGAACCGCATGCAGGAGCGCGGCGGGCTCAAGCGCGAGCAGATCCGCAACGTGCTGTTCCAGCCAGGCAATAAAATCTCGATCGCCGATGAGTCCGTACTTGATGACCTCAGCCAGACCGGCTCGCAGTTCCCTGGCCGGCAGCGTACGCAGCGTATCCAGGTCGATCAGGACACCGCGCGGCTGATAAAAAGCACCAACCAGATTCTTGCCCGCCGGCAGATTGATGCCGGTCTTGCCGCCCACCGAGGAATCCACCTGTGCCAGCAGGCTCGTCGGTATCTGCACAAAACTCACGCCGCGCATATAGGTGGCTGCCGCGAACCCGGCCAGATCACCGACCACTCCGCCTCCCAGCGCAATGACCGTGGCGTCGCGCTGCGCCCCGGCGTCCACCAGCGCCTGGTGGACCCGCTGCCAGCCGTCGACACACTTTTGAGCCTCGCCGGCGGGGATCACAAGATGATGTGTTGGTCCAGCGTCAAGCGCGCTGCGCACCGCGTCGAGATAGAGCGGACCGACATTCTCGTCGGTCACAATCAGGCTGACCCCGGTACTCAGCCAGGACTGCAGCAGGTCGTGCCGCTGCAGCAGGCCGCTGCCGATGTGGATCGGGTAGCTGCGCGCCCCCAGCTCGATGTCGACGTGAGACTCAGCGGACATAATCGGACTGCTCAATCTGATCCAGCACCCGCCGCGCCATCTGACTGACGCTGATCGCCTCGGACTGCACCGTCAGGTCGGCCAGGTCTTCGTAGATCGGGTTTCGGTCGCGGGCCATGTCAGCCAGCACCTGATCCCGATTGGGCGCGCTGAGCAGCGGTCGGCGTTTGTCCTGTCGCAGGCGCTGCAGCTGGCGTTCGACCGGCGTTGCGAGGTAGACGATAAAGCCGCTGCTCCTCATGATCTGCCGGTTGTCCTCCGCCACCACCGCGCCGCCACCGGTGGCCAGCAGCACGCCGCCCCGGCTGCCGAGCGATTTCAGCATGTTGGTCTCCCTGCGTCGAAAACCCGCCTCGCCCTCGATATCAAAGATCAGCGGAATGTCGGCGCCGGTCTGGCTCTCAATCTCGTGATCCAGGTCCAGAAACAGCAGCCCAAAATGCTGCGCGACCCGCTTGCCCACGGTGGTTTTGCCGGCTCCGGTCGGGCCGATAAAAATGAGGTTCCTCGCAAGCGCCATGCGCCGATGGTACCAGCGTTGGGGGCCTGACGCGGCGCCGGTCGAACGACTGGGGGAAAGGCTCACTTTGACGCATAATATGGCGGTTACCCGAATGTCGGATTAGCCGTTTCATGACCCGATTTCTGATCCTGTTTTTGGTCCTGCTCAGCACCCTGTTTTCGGTGCAGATTATTCAGAGCGTGCAGGACGCCGTGATCTTGCCGTTTACCGCGGTGATTGCTGATGTAAGCGTGGCGATCGTCCGTGCGTTCGACCCGGATGTGGCTGCGTCCGGCAAGATCATTCGCAGTCTGTCGAACAACTTCGCCGTTTCGATCGAGCCCGGCTGCAACGGCGTGGAGGCGCTGATCGTCCTGTTTTCGGCGATCTTCGCCTTTCCTGCCCCGATCAAACACAAGCTGGTTGGCTTTGCGATTGGGTTTTTTGCCATCCAGGGCCTCAATCTGGTACGCATCATTTCCCTGTTTTATCTGGGACAGTGGAGCCTGAGCGCGTTCAACTTCTTCCACCTTTATCTCTGGCAGGCGCTGATTATTCTCGACGCGCTGGTCGTGTGGCTGATCTGGCTGCGGTACCTGCCGCCGGCGCCCGGTCCTGACGATCCCGACCAGCCGCCGGCGCCGGTGGCCGCCTGAGTCCTGCTGGGCTCAGCAACTTAACGATGGCAAACCCCAGGACGCTCATCGCCGGCATGGGGCGGCTCGGTGAGGCGGCGGCGAGCCAGCTCTTGGCGGCCGGTCATGAGGTCATAGGGATTAACCGCCGCGGCACCTGCGAGCTGTCGCTGGTCCGCATGCTGGCGCTGGATTTGACGCAGCCGATCCGTGAGCCTCTGCCCGCAATCGATAACGTGGTCATTGCACTGGCGCCCGGCGCGCGTGACCCAGAGACCTATCGTGAAACCTACCTGGGTGGCGTCACCCATCTGCTGACGGGTCTGGCGCCGGCCAGCGGCAGACTGCTGTATGTTTCCAGCACGGTGGTCTATCCCCAGGATGACGGCGGCTGGATCGATGAGGAGAGCCCGGTTGCCGCACATAACGCCCGCGCCGAGGTTCAGCTCGCGGCCGAGGCGATGGTCCGCGAGGCTGGTAACCGGTTTGCCGCCGGCGCCGTGTTGCTGCGGTTGGGTGGCATCTATGGTCCCGATCGCCTCGGGCTCCTGCGCCGGGTACGCAGCGGTGAGCCGCTGCCGGCCGCAGCGACGGCCTACAGCAACCGGATCAGCGAGCACGACGCGGCGCGCCTGCTGGTCCATCTGCTGGACCCCAAACTGGCAGCGGGCTGCTATCTGGGAGTGGATCAGGAACCGGCCCTCATGCAGGACGTGGTCGGTTGGCTGGCGCGCGAGCTGGGTGTACCCGAACCGGGACCGTCGGACGCGGCGCCGCGGGGAAAACGCATCAGCAGCCAGCGGGTGCAGGCGTCAGGTTTTCGCTTCACCTATCCGACCTACCGAGAAGGCTATCGAGAGCTGTTTCCGCTGCTGACGTGAGCCAAAATTTTCCGCGGACCGTAACCCGATTGAGCAGGTTTCCCGGGCGCGGTTCCTGCTAGACTCCCGCCCATGCAGGACAATCTCTATCTGGAAGCGATCGATACCCTGAGACAGTGGGTGGAAGAAGCCCGCGAAGCGGGTGAGGTGGAGCCGACGGCGATGACGCTGGCCACCGTTAACGAGGCTGGGCAGCCTAGCGCCCGGGTGGTGCTTTTGAAGGCGCTCGATGCCGAAGGACCGGTGTTTTACACCAACCTCCACAGCCGCAAGGGTGGCGAACTAAGAGGACAGCCGAAGGTAGCGCTGTGCTTTTATTTTACCCGTCTCGACCGGCAGGTTCGCGTCGAGGGGACGGCGTCGATTGTCACCGACGAACAGGCGGACGCCTACTTCGCCAGCCGGGATCGGGGCAGCCAGCTCGGCGCCTGGGCGTCTCAGCAGTCGCAGCCGCTGGCCTCTCGGCAGGAGCTGGAGGATCGTATCGCGTCGCTCGATCAGCAATACGAGGGCCAGCCGGTGCCTCGACCGCCCCACTGGAGCGGTGTGCGGGTGACGCCGGTCGCCATGGAGGTCTGGCAGGGTCGCGCGCATCGGGTCCACGAGCGATGGCGCTATGAGGCCGGCTCTGACGGCTGGCGAAAGTCGCTCCTGCAGCCATGACGGTGCGGCATCACCAGCTGCTGGTAGCTACAGCCGGCAGGGGTTTTACCGAGATCAGCGCCGATCTCCGGGACGCGGTGGCCGAAGCGGGCGAGCGCGAGGCGCTCTGCCATTGTTTCCTCCACCATACGAGCGCGTCGCTGATCGTGATGGAAAATGCTGACCCCGACGTGCTCCACGACCTCGAAGGATTTATGGGCCGGCTGGTCATCGACGGTGACCCCCACTTTAAGCACGTGGCGGAAGGTGATGATGACATGTCGGCTCATATCCGCATGGCCCTGACCCATACCTCACTGACGATTCCCGTTCGGGAAGGCAAGCTGGACCTGGGCACCTGGCAAGGGGTCTATCTTTGGGAGCATCGGGAAGCGGGCCATCGACGGCGCATTACCGTGACGATCAGCGCATGACGCCGGAACGCTTTGCGCTGGTGCAGCAAAAGCTCGCGCTGCGCCAGCCTGACCTGACCGTGCTCCTGGAGCAGGTTCACAAGTCGCACAACTTTTCGGCCATCCTGCGAAGCTGTGATGCGGTCGGCGTCTTCGAGGCCAACGTGGTCCCTCCGGAAGGCGGAACGCCGCTGTCAAACCATACCGCGCAGGGGGCGGAAAAGTGGGTGCAGGTTCGGCGCTTTCCGGCCATGGAAAGCGCACAGGATCAGCTCAGGTCTGAGGGGTTTCAGCTCCTGGCGGCGCACCTGGACCACCGCGCGGTCGACTATCGCGACGTCGACTATACGCGGCCCACGGCCGTGGTCCTGGGGGCTGAACGGGACGGTGTCAGCGAGGGGACGCTCGAACGCTGTGACGCCACCATTTTTATCCCCATGCAGGGTATGGTGCAGTCGCTGAACGTGTCGGTAGCCTGTGCGCTGATTTTGTTTGAAGCGCAGCGTCAACGCATGGCTAGCGGGCATTATGAGTCTCGACGATTGACCGGCCTGCGTTACGACAAAACGCGATTTGAATGGCTGCACCCGACCATCGCCCGCTATTGCCGACAGCAGGGACGCCGCTACCCGCCGCTGGATGAAAATGGCGAGCTCTTAGAACACCCGGTAAAAACCTGAAGAAAGCCTGGCATGAAAAAAGTCTGGAAAGAAATCAAAAACGCCTTCAAAACCGAAGTGGCCGACGAAGACGAAGAGGTCGCCCACGTCGCCGCCGCGGCGCTGATGATCGAAATGTGTGAGGCGGATCTTGAGACCACCCCCGAAGAGCTAGAGGCTGTCGCGCGGGTGCTTGGTGAAGTGTTCAAGCTGGATCAGGCCGTGGTGGCCGATCTGGTTGCGCAAGCGCGCAGCAATAACGATCAGGAGATCTCCTATTTCCCGCACGTTGAGATCGTCAACCGCGTTTGCGGCGCGGCGGAAAAGGCCGAGATTGTCCGCAGCCTGTGGGAGGTTGCAGCGGCTGACGGCAAGGTTGACCGCTACGAGGAGCACTACCTGCGGCGACTGTGCGAACTCATCCACGTACCGCATCGGGTTTTTGTCAAAACCCGCAACGAGATTCTTCGGCTGTAGCTGACGGTCCAGCGAAAACGCCGTTCTATGACAGCCTGCTACCCCGCGAGGCTGCCACCAGCTTGGCGGCCGGGCTACTGGAGCCCGTAGTGTTGGATGCGCTTGCGGAGCGTCCCTCGGCTGACCCCCAGGATCTCGGCGCTACGGCACTGGTTGCCGCCGGTGAATCGCAGCACTTCCTCAAGCAGAGGCTTCTCAACCTCCTCCAGCACCAGCTTGCGCAGATCTTCGGGCTGGTTGTCCCCATAGCGTTTGAGGAACGTCTTAACAGAATTTCTCACCGTCTTGCGGATGTCGTCGTGGCTTGGATTGTCGTCGTTTGGACGATCGGGATTGTTGTTATCTGATGTATCGCGGAACGTCATAGCTGTGTCGCCTGCCCCTGCCCGGCGGCTCCCTCTTTCCCCTTTATTTTATGACCGGCGGTGCCGGCGCGTTTGTAAGCAGGGCAACCACTATACGCCTGGGGTTTACTTTTGCCAGATGCGACTTTGTACAGTAGTTATGAGATTTTGCTATCTGCCCCGGCAGCTTGCGTGCGCTTTCTCATCGACCGCCGGACTTTGCGCCTGTAAGTGAGCTTAGTGTCCTGCGGCGTTAATTCGCCGCAGGACACTAGCGAAAGTCGAACTCGAACGCGACGGCACTGCTACCCGGATCGATCACCTCAAACACCAGCGGGAGCAAATGGCCCGGCACCATGCCCGCCGGGTCGGGGTTTTCCAGATACTCGACGGGCGTAAAGCGCCGCATGGCCACCGCCCGCCCTGACAGATCGGCCATCGTGATTTCGACCACTGGATGAGGCTGATTGAACTCCGCCTGGTTCTGAAGCGTGGCGCTGATCAGCAGCGCGCCCTCCACCGATGGGTGCGGCTCGATGCTGCGACTCGTGAGCTGGATCCGCGCCAGATCGCTGGGCAGCTCAAGCTGGCACCTAAGGAACTCGCAGGCTTTGCTGACCCAGGGCCTTAGCGTTGCGTCGCGGGCCAGCCGATCGTGTTCCAGTGCAAACCACTGGCCGCCCAGCGCCAGCAGCGCAAAGCCGCTCCAGAGTCCCCAGAGCCAGGTGCTGCGCGTTCGGTTACGCGCCGCGCGGTCCGCGGCAAGTTCCATCGCCACACCCGACAGCGGCATTGCGACGTCAGGTGGTTCCGTCGGTGCGTCATCGTCGTCGCTCGGATCCTCGCTCGGCGACTTGGCCCGGGTAAACACTTCAGGCAGCGGTTCGTTCGGATCGGGCTCTTGCGGCGTCGCCTTTGGTCCGATGGGCTCGATCGCTTCCAGCGTATCGACTTCATCGCTAAGCGAAATCGCGTGGTCCTTTTCGGTTTCGTCGGTGCTCGATTCCTGGGGTTCGATCGAGGGTGCAGGAGGCGCCGCCTCCGTCACGGGTGCCTCGTCGGCTTCCTCGCTCGACGCCAGGGGGCGGCTTGCTTCGGTCGGCGGTCCGTAGCGATGGGCGACCCAGGCTTCCCCGTCCGCTGCCACCTCGCTGTCCGGCCCCGGTTTGCCGGACGGATCACCGGCTGGCGTCGGCCCGGGCGTATCGTTATGCGCCGCAGGCTGTGGACTGTCCTCGGGAGTGTCCGGCTCGTTGATCAGCCGATCAAATTCGCGCTCCAAGGCTTCGTCATCCGAGAGGTCGAGCGGTGGCGGATTGTCGTCCGTCGCCGCCGGCTCGGCGGCAGCGGGCGTTGGATCCGCAGGGTTGGGTTCGTTGGGCGGTGGCCGGGCTGGCGTCTCGGCATGCTCGGAGCCCTGCGGCTCTCGTGATGGCGGCGGCGCGGGCCAGAAGAGGTCGTCGATGGGCGGCGCGTCGGAGCCCGGGTCACTGAGTGTCGGCGGATGATCGCTATGAAAACAGGTGGGGATCTGGCCATCTTCGTCCAGCGAATCGGACAAGGACTGAACCGCAAAAAACACCGCGCCGCAGGCGCCGCAGCGGACATTGCCCCCCGAAATGGACAGCGCGTCGGCGCTGACCGGGAAAACCGTGGCGCATTCCGGGCATTGGGTAAACATGTCAGCTTCGTGCGGCCGCCAGCAGGAGCACCCAGCCGTCGCGCCCCTGAACCGCAAAGTCGGAGAAGGCGTCGGCATAGGCAGCGGTGACCGACTCCGCCTGTGCTTCGAGAATGCCGGACAGCATCAGCCGCGTACCGGGCCTGGCAAGCTTGCCCAAAATGTCGGCGTAGTCGATCAGCGTCCCGGAGAGGATGTTCGCGACAATCAGATCAAAGGGCCCTGCCGCTTGCTCGAGGGACGGCGCAACCGTCACCGCCAGGCCGTTGCGACGGGCGTTTTCGCCGGTCGCCAGCAGCGCCTGCGGGTCGTTGTCGACGGCGACCACTGACGCTGCTCCGCGCAGCGCGGCGGCCAGCGCAAGGATGCCCGACCCGCAGCCGAGGTCGAGGACAGCCTGGTCTTCGAGCTTCAGGTCCGCCAGCTGATCCAGGCACAGGGCCGTGGTGGCGTGGCTCCCGGTGCCGAAGGCCAGTCCTGGGTCCATAAACAGGACGTCACCCGCCGGCGTTGGCTCGTAGTGCCAGGGGCAGATACAAAGGTTGTCGGCAGCACCAAAGTGCACCGGTTCGAAATGGTCTAGCCAGACCCGTTCCCAGGGCTGATCGGCGAGCGCCGTGAGGGCCATGCTGCGCGCCTCGTCCGGCTGTAGCTGTGGTCCCAGGGCCAGCCGGAGCAAAGCGCCATCCAGGTCGGCGGCAAAGAGTCCGCGCGCGATGAGTGTCTCCCAGAGCGGCGTGGCGGCCGGGGCCGGCTCCAGCACCGGCGCCGCCTGTTCGTTGGGGACCAGCGTGACCGCCTGCGCGCCCGCTTCCATCATCAGCATTTCGACCGCCTCAGCTCGCTCCGGCGCCACTGATATCGACAGCTCTTGCCAGCTCACTCAGGTTGCGCTCTTATGGCTGCGGCCCACTAGCTCGCTTCGCGGATTTCCGCCAGCCGCTTTTCGAGGTAGTGAATGTTACAGCCGCCGCCTTGGAACCCCTTATCGGCCATGATGCGCTGCAGCAGCGGTATGTTGGTATTCACGCCGGTAACCAGCGTCTCGGCCAATGCCCCGCGCATGCGGGCGATCGCAATCTCCCGGTCTTCGCCGTAGGAGATAAGCTTGCCGATCATCGAATCATAGTTCGGAGGAACGCGGTAGCCGTCATACAGGTGCGAATCGACGCGGATTCCCGGTCCGCCGGGCGGATGGAACTGCTCGACGAGCCCCGGACTCGGCATGAAGTTGACCGAGTCCTCGGCGTTGACCCGACATTCGACAGCGTGTCCGCGCCAGCTGATATCGTCCTGGGTAAACCGCAGCTTCTCGCCCGCGGCCACCCGGATCTGCTGGCTGATCAGGTCGATGCCGGTCACCCGCTCGGTCACCGGATGCTCAACCTGGATCCGTGTGTTCATCTCGATGAAGTAAAACTCACCTTCGTCGTACAGGAACTCGAACGTCCCGACACCACGGTAGTCAATCCGGTGGCAGGCGGCCACGCAGGCTTCGCCGATCGCCTGGCGCTGCTCCGGCGTGATGCCGGGTGCTGGCGCCTCCTCCACCACTTTCTGGTGTCGCCGCTGCATGGAGCAATCGCGTTCCCCGAGGTGGATGGCGTTACCGTGTTGATCTGCCAGCACCTGGATTTCGATATGACGCGGGTTGGTCAGAAACTTCTCCATATAGACCACCTCGTTGCCGAAGGCCGCCCGGGCTTCGGACTGGGTCATGGCGATGGAGTTGTGGAGCGCCGCTTCGGTATGGACCACGCGCATCCCCCGACCGCCGCCGCCGCCGGCGGCTTTGACGATAATCGGGTAACCGATGCGCTTGGCGGTAGCAGCGTTTTTCTCCCGATCGTTGCCGAGCGGGCCGTCCGAGCCCGGCACGGTCGGCACGCCGGCCTCGCGCATGGCGGCGATGGCGGCCACTTTGTCACCCATCAGCCGAATCGTATCGGGCTGTGGGCCGATAAAAATAAACCCACTCTCTTCAACTCGCTCGGCGAAGTCGGCGTTTTCCGATAGGAAGCCGTAGCCCGGATGAATGGCCGAGGCGTCCGTGACCTCTGCGGCGGCGATGAGTGCCGGAACATTCAGATAGCTTTCACCCGGGGGGGCCGCTCCGATGCAGACCGATTCGTCCGCCATAGCAACATGCTTCAGGTTTCGATCCACGGTGGAATGAGCGGCAACCGTCTTGATACCTAGGGCGTTACAGGCACGCAGCACCCGCAGCGCAATCTCGCCGCGGTTGGCGATCAGAATTTTCTCAATCATCAGCGCACAATCATCAGAGGTTGATCGAATTCCACCGGCTGGCCGGTTTCCACGAGCATCGAAATGACTTTGCCGTCGACGTCCGATTCGATCTGGTTGAACATCTTCATCGCCTCGACGATACAAACCACGTCACCGGCTCGGATTTCCTGTCCCACCCGCACAAACGGGTCCGACTCAGGGTTGGGTGAAGCGTAAAACGTACCGACCATCGGCGATCGGATGACGTGTCCTTCGGGTTCCGGCTCGACGTCACCGCCGGCCGGTGCTGCGCTCTCTGCGGGCGCCGGGGCCGCTGGCGCCACTGCCGCCGGCGCTACCGGCGGCGGGGCGTAGGCAGGGACGGGCATGTTGGCCGGCAGCCGGCTTAGACGAACCGATTCATCGTTCTCCGATATCTCGATTTCCGCCAGGTCCGAATCCTCCAGCAGTTCGACCAGCTTTTTTATTTTTCTGATGTCCATCGTTTGCTCCCCTCTGTCGTCGCAATCAGGACGGCCGCTGTTGTCGTCAGGCGTTGGCGGCCGAAGTCTCTATGAGTCCAGCAATGGCGCGGAGTCCCAGCTCATAGCCGAGGGCCCCAAAGCCACAGATCCGGCCGCTGGCCAGGTCGCTGAAAAGGTTGGTTTTTCGGAATGGTTCCCGGCTGTCCGGGTTGGAAAGATGAATCTCGACAAATCGCAGCGCGCTGGCGCTCAGCGCGTCCCGCAACGCGACGCTGGTGTGCGTGAAGGCGGCAGGGTTGATCAGCAGCCAGGCAACCCCGCTGTCGCCCGCCTGGTGCACCCGGTCGACCAGCTCGTGTTCCGCATTACTCTGATAGTGCTCTAACGCCAGGCCGAGCTGTCTGGCGAGGTCATCCAATGTCGCTGTGATGGCAGCCAGTGTGGTGTGACCATAGATTTCCGGCTCCCGGCTACCCAGCCGGTCCAGGTTCGGGCCATGCATCACCAGGACCCGAGTCACGGAAAAACCTTTGCGCAGCGGCCAGCCATGGGCGAAGTGTGCCTAAGCCAGGTCACCCTGTCCAGTTTCGCGCTTTTTTTCGGGGGATAACGGGAGATCGCGGCGATTTCGCCGCGACTTTCTGGTGGCCTCGTTAGCCGCTGGCCTCTGAGAGCGCCGCCGCTCGGCGACGGATTTCGCTTTCTTCCATGACCCCGACTTTGACCTGCCGGATCACCCCCGCCGCATCGACAAACAGGGTGTACGGCAGGACGCCCTGACGATTGCCCATGTCGCGGGCGAGGCGCATCCCCTCCGCGGTTTCGGTGATGGCGATCGGGTACACCACGGGTGTGTCGGCCAGAAACTCGGCGACGCGTCCGGGTTGATCGAGCGCAATCCCCAAAACCTGGAGTCCTTCCGGCGCCAGCTCTTCAGCCAGCAGGCTCAGATCCGGCATCTCCTTCCGGCACGGCTCACACCAGGTCGCCCAGAGGTTCACGATCAGCGGCCGACCGGCAAACCGCTCGCGGCTGAGCGTGTCGCCGGCCAGCGATATCAGCGCGAAGTCCGGCAGCGGCTGGCCGATGACCGATGTCGGCGTCAGCGCGCCGGCTGGTGCCGGTTCGTCGGAACTGAGCCAGCGTTGGACGCCGAAGCCGCCGGCCCCGGCCAGTGCCGAAACGGCGAGGATCAGCAGAAAAGACTGAAAGCGGCTCATCTTGGGTGACTCGTCAGCGGGGGCCGAAGGCCGCCTCAACGTGGCGCGCGAAGGTCGCTGGACGCTGATAGCCCACGACGCGGTACTGCGGCAGCTCCTGCCCGTCCGCGTCAAAAAACAGGATGGCGGGCGGGCCGATGATGTTGAAAGCGCGCATGAGCTCCTGATCGACATCGTCGTTGGCCGTAACGTCCGCCTTGAGGGCCTGGCCAGCGACGAGCGCCCGCTGCACCTCCGGGGTCGGGAAGCTGTACTTGTCCATGCGTTTGCAGTCGACGCACCAGTCGGCGTAGAAATCCAGCAGCACCGGCTTATCGCTGGAAGCCAGCGTCTGCTTAAGTTCGGCGAGGGATTTGATCCGCGCGAACTTCACCGGCTGACTGCCGGGCGCGGGGGCTCCACTGGCGAACACGCCTTTCAGTGGCTGCATCCAGTCCTGGCCGCCGGCGGCGGCACCGATCAGCTGCATGCCGCCGAACATGACCAGCAGCACGCCCAGCGACTTCCACAGTCGAGGCCAGCCGGTCTGCTCGTCTTTCAGCCGCTCAAATGCACCGAGGTAGACCCCGCTGGACACCGCGAGCGCGCCCCAGGCAAGCATGATCCACCCCGGAGCCAGCACCCGCTCGAGCATCCAGATGGCCAGCGCGAGCAGCGCAACGCCAAAGACGGCTTTGACGGCATTCATCCACGGTCCCGCGTGCGGCAGGAGCTTGCCGGCTGAGGTGCCGATAACCAGCAACGGCACGCCCATGCCGAGCGCCAGCGCAAACAGCGCCAGGCCGCCCAGGAGCGCGTCGCCCGTCTGGCCGATGTAGATCAGCGCAGCGGCGAGCGGCGGCGCCACGCACGGGCCAACAATCAGCGCAGAAAGAACGCCCATAACGCCGGTGCCGAGGGCAGTGCCGCCCTCCTGGCGGTTGCTCATCTGATTGAGTCGGGACTGCAGCGCGTTGGGCAGCTGCAGCTCGTAAAACCCGAACATCGACAGCGACAGGAGCACAAACAGGCCGGCAAAAGACACCAGCACCCAGCTTTTCTGGAACCAGGCCTGCAGATTCTCCCCGAACAGTCCGGCGACGACGCCGGCTGCCGTGTAGGTGAGCGCCATGGCGAGCACGTAGATCAGCGACAGCGTGAAGGCGCGGCGGGTGGTGATGCTGTCGCCCTGGCCAGCGATGATCCCGGAGAGAATGGGGATCATCGGAAACACGCAGGGCGTAAAGGCGAGCAGCAGGCCGAAACCAAAAAACGTGGCCAGCGTCAGCAGCTTGTCCGTGCTGAGCGCCGCGGCGAGACGATCCTGTTCCGGCAGCAGCGGGGTATCGCTGGCGTTTGCGGACCCGTCAGCCTGGCCCGCCAGAGTGCCGGCAAGCCCACCGACCGCCTGCGGGAGCGCTACGGCCAGCGTGCGGCTCACCGGGGGGTAGCAGATGCCTGCCTCCTTGCAGCCCTGGTAGCTGGCCTCGACGTTGAGCACCCCGGCAGCGGCCCCGGTCCGTGCGAGCTGGATCGGCACCTCGACCTGTCCGTAATACACGAAGGTATCGCCGAAATGCTCGTCACGCTTGGCCTGCCCGGGGGGTAGCTCGACATCGCGCCGGGTGGCCCGCTCGTTGGTCTGGATGTCGAGATTGATCTGGTCCCGATAGAGATAGTAGCCGTCAGCGATTGTCCAGCGTGCCAGCAGCTTGTCGGCGCTGACGGCGATGGTCTCAAAGCGAAACGCCTGGTCGACCGGCAGCGCGTCGTCCTGACCGAGGAAGCTTGGCGTGGGGGTGCTCGACGCGTCGCCGAAGAGCGACACACCCGCGCTGCCCGCCAGCCCGGGCTCTGCCGGCGGCGCGGTCAGCGTCAGCGTCTGTCGGTGGGGTGGATAGCAGACCCCGAGGTCCGCACAGCCTTGGGACCGGAGCTGGAGGTCAAGCTGCGCACCGGCAGGTGCGGTGATTGGAACAAAAGCCTCAACCGTGCCGCGGTAGGTCTCCTGGAGACCAAAAAACTCGTCGTCCTTTTCCTTGCCTTTGGGCAGCAAGGGCTCGCCAAGGATCACGCCGGGCGTTTCGCTCGAAAAGCCCAGGCGACTCTTATATAGGTAGTAGCCCTCAGCCACCTCCCAGCGCACCAGCAGTTCGTCGGGGCCCGCGAAGCTGGCGGAGACGGCGAAAGCCTCCTCCACCGGCAGCAGCTCGTCTTCGTCGACAGCGTGAGCCAGCGCAGGCGCAAGCAGGGCTGTAAGCAGCAGCGTGGCGAGGGCCGGAAATCTGTTCGTTTTTGTCGTCATGGGGTTAGGGACCGGGTTAAGCGCCCGGCGCTTGCGCGGTTTGCTGCAAAACCCAGTTCAGATAACCTTCAGCGGTCTTTCCGGCTTCCAGCGCGATGAGCTCAGGAACGTCGTATGGGTGGTGTTCGGACATCCATTCGGCCAGCGCGTTCCAGCGGTTGGCCGTGGTTTTGATCATTAGCACCATTTCGTGGTCATGCTGCACGTCATCGTCCCACCGGTAGATCGACTGAACGGGGCCCAGAAGCTTGACGCACGCCGCGAGGCGCTGCTCCACCAGCTTCGTGGCCAACGATTCGGCGTGGGCCGGAGGGCAGGAGCTCAGAATCACCTGCATCTTGCGGGAAGACAACCGATTTTCATGGCGCGAATGTTAGCACCGCGCACGAGACGAATTCGTGGAGATTTTTTTGCCCTCAGGCCTTGAATTGAGGTGGGCAGCCCTCATTTAGCACTCCCGTATGGAGAGTGCCAAGGCGCCGTCAGCCTTGGGAGGGGTCCGGCTCAAGCGATTTGGGGGCTAAAGGACTTGTCTCGGTCAGCGTCGGCGATTCGGCCCAAATTGTTTGTTGCAACACCATTTTTGGAGGAAAACCATTCATGAATATCCGTCCGCTGCATGATCGCGTGATCGTCAGACGCATGGAAGAGGAGCGCACCTCTCCCGGCGGCATCGTAATCCCAGACAACGCCACCGAAAAGCCGATCAAAGGGGAAGTCCTGGCTGTCGGCAACGGCAAAATCCTGGAAAACGGCGAAGTCCGTTCCCTGGACCTCAAGTCTGGTGACAAGGTGCTTTTCGGGAAATATTCCGGTACCGAAGTCAAGGTTGACGGTGAAGAGCTGCTGGTGATGCGTGAAGACGACATCATGGCGGTCATCGAAGGCTAATCGGCCTGCTCGCAACCTGTCCCACCAAATATCTTAATTAAGGAATAGATCAACATGAGTGCTAAAGAAGTCCGCTTTTCCGAGGACGCACGCAAGCGCATGGTGGCCGGTGTCAACACCCTGGCCAACGCGGTGAAGGTCACCCTCGGACCGAAAGGTCGAAACGTTGTGCTCGACAAGAGCTTCGGCGCCCCGACCGTCACCAAAGACGGTGTGTCTGTCGCTAAAGAAATTGAGCTGACCGACAAGTTTGAAAATATGGGCGCACAGATGGTTAAGGAAGTTGCTTCCCAGACCTCTGACGTTGCCGGTGACGGCACCACCACCGCGACGGTTCTGGCTCAGGCCATGCTGCGCGAAGGCCTCAAGGCTGTGGCCGCCGGTATGAACCCCATGGACCTCAAGCGCGGTATCGACAAGGCGGTTATCGCTGCTGTTGATTCGCTGAAAGGTCTGTCCAAGCCCTGCGACAACGACACCGCCATCGCCCAGGTGGGCACAATCTCCGCCAACTCTGATGCTGACGTCGGCAACATCATCGCCGAAGCCATGCAGAAGGTCGGCAAGGAAGGTGTCATCACTGTCGAAGAAGGCTCCACGCTCGAGAATGAGCTGGACGTTGTCGAAGGTATGCAGTTCGACCGCGGCTACCTCTCTCCCTACTTTGTGACCGACCAGCAGAACATGACCGCTGAGCTGGAGAGCCCGTTTGTGCTGCTGCACGACAAAAAAATCTCCAACGTTCGTGATCTGCTTCCCGTGCTGGAAGGCGTCGCCAAGGCCGGCAAGTCGCTGCTGATCGTTTCTGAAGACGTTGAGGGCGAAGCGCTGGCAACCCTGGTGGTGAACAACATCCGCGGAATCGTGAAAGTGGCTGCAGTGAAGGCACCGGGCTTCGGCGATCGTCGCAAGGCCATGCTGGAGGACATCGCCGTCCTGACCGGTGGCACCGTGATCTCTGAAGAAGTTGGCCTTTCGCTCGAGAAGGCGACCCTGGAAGACCTGGGTTCTGCCAAGAAAGTTCAGATCAGCAAGGAAAACACCACGATCATCGACGGCGCTGGTGCCGCCGACAGCATCAAGGGCCGCGTCGAGCAGATCCGTGCGCAGATCGAAGACGCCACCTCTGACTACGATCGCGAAAAGCTGCAAGAGCGTGTGGCCAAGCTGGCCGGCGGTGTTGCGGTGATCAAGGTGGGTGCTGCTACCGAGATGGAGATGAAAGAGAAGAAGGCCCGTGTCGAAGACGCCCTGCACGCCACGCGTGCGGCGGTGGAAGAAGGTGTGGTCCCCGGCGGTGGCGTTGCGCTGATCCGCGCTCTGGACGGCCTGACCGATCTGAAAGGCGACAACGCCGATCAGGACACCGGGATCTCGATCGCCCGCCGCGCGATGGAAGAGCCGCTGCGTCAGATTGTGACCAACTCCGGTGCTGAAGCTTCTGTGATCGTCAATCAGGTGGCCGGCGAGACCGGCAACAACGGCTATAACGCCGCTACCGGTGAGTTCACCGATCTCGTGGCCGCAGGCATCCTGGATCCGACCAAGGTGACCCGTTCTGCGCTGCAGAACGCCGCTTCCGTGTCCGGTCTGATGATCACGACCGAAGCGATGATCGCCGAGGCGCCGAAGGAAGAAGCGCCGGCAGCCCCGATGCCCGACATGGGCGGCATGGGCGGCATGGGCGGCATGATGTAAGACAGCGCCCTAGCTGTTAGTAGAAAGCCCCGGCTTGCCGGGGCTTTTTTTTGGGTGCAGGAATTTGGGATCGCGTACGTCAGTCAGCGCGCTTTCGCGGGATCCGGGAGACCAGAGGTTAACCACCAGCGCTCCCGCTCTTCATCCCAGCGCCAGACCTGCCGATCCTGCAGGACCTTTTCGCGCATCGTGTGCCGATTGATCAGATTGATCTGAATCGTCTGCACGAAGTCACCGTCAGCCGAAAAGCTGCCTGGCCCCATCGCCTGATAGATGGTGACCTGAAACTGTTCCAGGCGATTGATCTGAAACCCAAGCTGCCGCTCAGCGGGGCGTTCCTCCGGGTGCAGAAACTGAGCGGCCGTTAGCGGCGCTTCCCAGCGTATCGTTTTGCGGTAAGCATCTAGCGTGTCGTTGAGCGCCATGGCGCGACCGTCGGTTGCGCAGCCGCCGACGAGGAGGACGGTGAGCAGAATCGATGCGCCGGTGGCCAGCGTGCCGACTGACCGCCGCCGGTCCACAGCGGCGAAGATGCAGAATCTCATGCTGAGGCTTCCTCCATTTTTGCGACAAATCGTCCGGTCATCCGGACGTTGGGTTCACTCGCCTGGCCGATCCAGCTGCTGAGCGTTATTCTCGCGACGCGCTTTTGCTCAAGCCGATCCAAAAACGTTTCGTAGTCCTGAGCCGGGGGCTTTTCGCAGCAGGCAAACAGATCGCCGGTGGATGGCCGGTGGTAGCGAATTTCGCTGTCCTGAACCACGATGTCCGCGTTGAGCTCCGCTCGTCGGAGGGCGTTGAACAGCCAGCCCCAGCCCGCCATAAAGAGCAGGCTAGCCAAGCTGCCGCCGAAACCCGTGTTTTTGTCATTCTTGTTGGGCGGCAGGGGCGCGCGCAGCAGAACCTGCTGCGCGCTGACCTCAGCGACGCTCACCTCCATGAAGCGGGAAATCGGCAGCTCGCGATGCAGATAGGTTTCGAAGTACTCCTGCTCGGACTGAGCGTCGTTGGCATTCATGCAGCTATTGTAGCGGTCTACCCACCTGCTGCCACGTCACCGGCGTACGACTAGTGAGGCGCCTGCCTCTGGGCGAGGCGCCGGTGGTCGAGGAGTATGAGTCCAGCCTGTTTGTTCGAGCCAGCGAGGATGCTGACGATGAAACTCTGTCTTTTTTTTCTGCTGCTAACCGGCTCCGTTGTTCTGTCGGCCGCCACTGCCGCTGAACGGCAGCCGGTCTATCGCGGCGTCGCCCCCGACGGAACGGTGCTGTTTGCGGATCGCCCTTCCAGCGCATCCTCGCGCGGGTCGTCGGGCTCCGGCCGTGTGTGGCTCCCACCGGCGAACGTCATGCCGCCTACGTCCATGATGCCAGCGGCGGAGGTCGCTGAGCCGCCCACCGGCGAGGAGCCGGTTTCGACCGAAGTCCTGGCCGCGCCTGAGGAGGGTGAGCGTGAGACCTGCCGGCAGCTGCGGACCGCGCTCGCCGCGCTGTGGCAGGAACGGCGCCACGGCTATGCAGCGGATCGGGGGCCGGAGCTCAAGGCCCGCATTCGAGACCTGCAGACGCGTCGGAAAGAGGCCTGCGGGCACTGGCGCTAGTCACTTTTTTGAGGTGCTGCTTCCGGAGTCCATCGATCGGGACACGGCTGTCGGTCGTCGGCCGTATAATGTCGCGGTCAGTGGAGAGAAGCTATGCAGCGAAGGCAGAATTTGCGCGCCGTCACGTTATTTGTCATCTGCCTGTGCCCGCTAGGTATCTGGGCTCAGGAGCAAGCCCGCCCCGCGGCTGAGCGCTTTCGTGAGCTCTACGAGGCCGAGTGGGAATTCCGTCTCACCGAGAGTCCGCTGCTGGCGAGCTGGGTAGGAGACAAACGCTTCAATAACCGCCTCGCCCGGCAAACCCCGGTCGATATTCAGCGCCGGCATCGGTACTGGCAGGGGGTGCTGAAGCAGCTCGAGGAGATTGATCGAGCCGAGCTGGACCGCGAAGGGCAGGTCAACTATGCCATCTTTGAGCGTCAGATTCGCAGCTTTGTCGACGGCGTCGACAACCTGGGTTATCTGATGCCGTTTAACAGCGACTCGGGTTTTTACTCGAGTCTGGCGCGGTTGCCGAAGACCACCGCCTTTGCCACACCCGCCGACTACAACAACTATCTGGATCGTCTGGCGCTGGTGCCGGCGGTCGTCGACGACAATATCGCGCTGATGAAAGAGGGGCTCCGGGTTGGCATGACTCAGCCGGCGGTGGTGCTGGAAGGGCGCGATAAGGCCATCCTTGCCCACATTGTCGAGCGGGCGGAGGACAGTGTCTTCTACCAACCGCTGATCGATCCGTCTCCGACCCTCAGCGAGACGGCGCGCACCCAGGTTCAGGCACGAGGTCGCGAGCTGGTGGAAACCGGTATTGTGCCGGCCTACCAGCGACTGCTCACCTTCTTCAACGGCGCATATGCTGAGGGCGCCCGTGAGAGCATCGGTGCACATCAACTGCCCGGCGGCGAGCGGTTTTACGACGATCAGATTCGCTACTACACCACGCTGGACCTCAGCGCCCGGGAAATCCACGACGTGGGCCTGAGTGAGGTGGCCAGAATTCGGGCGGCGATGGAGCTGATCATCGAGGAGCTGGAATTTGAGGGTAGCTTTGCCGACTTCATCGAGTACCTGCGCTCGGACTCTGCATTTTATGCGGAGTCGCCCCGCGAGCTGCTGATGGTGGCCAGCTACTACGCCAAAAAGATGGACGGTGCGCTGCCTCGCTTTTTTGCCCGACTGCCTCGGCAGTCGTACGGCGTGGAGCCGGTGCCGGCAGACCTGGCGCCGTTTTACACCAGCGGCCGGTACGCCGGCGCGCCGGTCGAATCCACGCGACCCGGGCTCTACTGGGTCAATACCTACAATCTGGCGAGCCGCCCGCTTTACGCGATTCCGGCCCTGACGCTGCACGAGGCGGTGCCGGGTCATCATCTTCAGGGTGCCCTGGCCAAGGAGCTTGGAGAGCAGCCGCCGTTCCGGCGTCACGATTACATCTCCGCCTACGGTGAAGGTTGGGGACTGTATGCGGAGTATCTGGGTGTTGAGGCGGGCATCTACGAAACCCCTTACGACCATTTCGGTCGGCTGACCTACGAAATGTGGCGTGCCTGCCGGCTGGTGGTGGACACCGGGATGCACGCGTTTGGGTGGAGCCGCGAGCGGGCGCTGGACTATCTGGCGGACAACACGGCCCTGTCGATGCACGAGATCACGACAGAAATCGATCGCTACATCTCCTGGCCCGGCCAGGCGCTGTCTTACAAGCTGGGTGAGCTGAAGATCAAAGAGCTACGGCAGCGCGCTGAGGAGAACCTGGGTGAGCGGTTCGATCTGCGCGCCTTTCATGACGTGCTGCTGGCTCAGGGCTCCGTGCCGCTGGCAGTGCTCGAACAGGCCGTCGACCGATACCTCGAGGAACAGCAACTATGAACAAGCTTGTGCTGGGCGTTTTGATCGTGACCCTTGGCGGGTGCCAGGTCTATCAGACTCGCGGTCCTGCTAATCCTACGCGGGTCAAAGACTTTACGCCGGTGTGCTACGAGGGCAGGACCTTGCGACTCGAACGCGACGAACAGGTTCGCAAGCACCTGGCCAACGGGGCCACGCTGGGCCAGTGCCCGCGTCCCGAAGACGATTCGAGCGACGGCTAGTCGCAGCAGTCGTCCGCTGATGGACGTCGCCCGTGATTTGCCGCAGGAGCTTGGCGACCTGGCGGCGGCTGATTCCGCGTTTGCTGAGCGTCTAAATCCGCTTCTCGCCTACAGCAGTTACGCCCTGAGGGTTCTCGAAACGGAGGGCGCCTGGGTCCGGTCTCAGTGGTTAGGCGATGGGCTCGAGCAGCCGCTCGACATTCGGGCACTCCAGGTCCAGCTGAGCCTGCATGCGCCGGCAGCCGAGTTGGTAGAGCTTCCGGACACGGACTTTATGCATTCACTGCGCCGGCTCCGCCATCGCGCCCTGTTTTCGATTCTCTGGCGGGATTTCTCGGGGGAGGACCCGGTTGCGCACACCCTGGCGGGCCTGTCGGAAACGGCCCGCGTCCTGATTGGCCTGGCGGTTGATCGGGCCGCGGGTGAACTCGCGAAAAAGCACGGAACACCGCGAAACCAGGAAGGCGCAGCGCAGGACCTGGTGGTGCTTGCCCTGGGGAAGTTGGGTGGCGGCGAACTCAACTTTTCGTCGGACGTCGATCTCATGTTTGCGTTCGGCGAAGCTGGCGAAAGCGACGGCCGACGAGCCTTGAGCAACGAAGACTTTTTTGCCCGGGTGGTTCGGCGGACGCTGAAGCTGCTCGAAGCGGTGACGGAGCTCGGCTTCGTATACCGCGTGGACCTCCGACTGCGTCCTTTCGGCGATGCGGGGCGCCTGGCGCTGAGCTTTGCCGCCACCGAGCAGTATTACCTTCGTGAAGGTCGTGACTGGGAGCGCTATGCGCTCCAGAAAGCTACCCCCATTGCCGGCAACCTGAGCCTAGGCCGGGAGCTACTTCGCTCCCTGAGCCCCTTTATCTATCGCCGCTATGTGGACTACGGCGTGTTCGATTCCCTGCGGGATATCAAGACGCTGATCCGGGAAAGCGGTCGGGAGCAGCAGGCCAACCTGAAGCTCGGGCCCGGTGGCATTCGGGAGATCGAGTTTCTAACGCAGGCGTTTCAGCTGGTGCGCGGGGGCCGGGAAGCGACGCTTCGCGAACCCAGTCTGATAGCTGCACTAAGGGCCGTAGGCCAGCTCGGGCTGCTGCCTGCGGCGGAAGTGGCGGAGCTACAGGACGCCTATTTCCTGCTGCGTCGGGTCGAAAATCGGCTGCAGCAGAAAGCTGATCAGCAGGTGCACAGTTTGCCCGACGCGCCGGATGCGCTGCGGTCGCTGGCCGCCAGCTGCGGGTTTTCGGGCGAGCGGGAGCTGGGAGAGCAGCTACAAACCGTTCGTGACCGGGTCCACCAGATCTTCAGCCGGACGTTCGCGCCGGCTCAATCAGCGGCGGCGGATCAGTGGGAATGGCAGGCTTGGCAGTTCCGCCATAGCGAAACGAAGGCGATCCAAGCGCTCGCCGAGCTTGGCTATCCGGAACCGGAGGCCGCCAGCGACGTGCTGCAGCGCTTCCAGCATCACTCGGCCGTGCACGCCGCCGGCGTCCGGGGCCGCGCACTGGTGGACCAGCTGCTGCCCCTGCTGCTCAAGCAGGTGGCGGAAGTGGGAGGGCGGCCGCAGCTCCTCGACAGCGTCCTGAAGATCATCGCTGGCATCTGCCGCCGAACCGCCTACCTGGCGCTGCTGGTGGAGCAGCCGCAGGTCCGTGAACGACTCATCTGGGTTTGCGGCCATAGTCGCTGGCTCACGGAACGCTTAAGTGAGCACGCGGCGCTATTGGACGATCTCATCGCGCCAGCCCCAATCGAGGACTCGGCGGACCTCGACCGTCAGCTGCAGCTGGTATTGCGGTCTGCCGAAGGTGATCCCGAACAGGAGCTGCTGGCGCTTTGCCAGTTTCAGCAGCGCGAAATGGTCACGCTGGCGATGGCGTTTCTGAGCGGCAGCCTGGACGCGCTGACGGCTGGGCGGCTTCTCACTCAGCTGGCGGAAGGCCTTTTGGGCCGAGTGCTTCAGCTTACGGTGTCCGAGCTTGCCGGTCGCTTCGGAAGCCCCGGTCCTATTCCGTTTGGTGTGATTGGCTACGGCACGCTCGGTACCCGGGAGATGCGCTTCGATTCGGACCTGGATCTCGTATTCCTGACCGGATCACTCGACGAGAGCGCGGAGACCGATGGACCCAAGCCGCTTCCTGTGCGGCAGTACTACACGAGGTTGGTCCGCAGGCTGATCAGTCTGCTAACCCTCCGAACGCCGTTTGGCAGACTCTATGAAGTGGACACGCGATTGCGGCCCAACGGAGGAGCAGGCTTTCTAGTTTCAACGCTTGCGGCCTATGAGACCTATCAAAACAAGAGCGCCTGGGTTTGGGAATGGCAGGCCCTGGTCCGGGCGCGCCCGGTATCTGGCAGTCGCGAAGTAGGTCGAGAATTCTCCCGTATCCGGCACGCGGCGCTGGCGCGTCCGCGCGAAGTCAATCCGTTGCGGCTGGATATCCTGAACATGCGGGAAAAGATGCAGCAGGAGGCTGCAACAGCGGGCGAACGCTTCAAGTTCCGCCCCGGCGCCCGGCTGGACATCGAGTTTTTGAGCCAATATTTATGTTTGGCGTATGCTGAGGCCCATCCGGCCCTGCTGAACGTTGTGGGGACGCCCGAGCTGCTACGGGTCATGGCGTCGGCGGGTCTGCTGTCGGACAGGCAGGCCGACACGCTGGTGGCCGGCTATCGGTCGTCGGCTGATTCTGAGCTTCGCCTATCGCTGGGCGCAAAGCTGGAGCCAGACGCGTCAGTTCATGAAGCGGCCGTGCGAGAGCTATGGCGGGAGATGATGGAATAGATTCCACCGCTGGCGTGGGTCAGCGGGTGAAATCGGCAGAAACAACGACGGGAGACACGCCCGAAGAACAGGCAAAAAGAAGGGGAGCCGAGGCTCCCCTTCCGAGAAGTTGTGCTAGTTCCTGCTCGTCCACGCCCTGCAGTGCGCTTCCCGTCGAGCTTTTCCTAACTTTGCGGGGCTTCGCTCCCAGCTATTGATAAATGGCTGCTCGCGTCTTCCTCGCTTCGGACCGCTTCGCGTCCGCCTTTCTTTTTCGACGTCGCCGGCGCTTTCGCGTCGCCTGGCGTCTATCTCAGAGGAGAGCTACTCCTCCTCGCACCTGCCGCGGTGGTTGTCGGTCGGTCGCCTTCCCGGTTTCCCGCTGGGCGCCGCCTTGCGGCAGAACGTCTCCTTACCACCTGAGACGCCTCGCTTTGGCTGGTTTCCTGACCCTGAATTCCTGGTGGGGCTTTCAGCGCCGGGCCTGACCGTTGCGTTGGAATTAAAGCTACTCCTGTGCCCCCGATTCGGTCAACGCTCACGGCGGCTCCGTCAAAATATCAGAGAAAATGTCGATATTCTGGATTTAGGGGTCGGGTTTGTGGTTTGTGCATATTCTGATGAATCTTACGTATTAGCAGGCCTTCATCACAAGAGTTTCACGCATATGGGGCCAGGTTTGTTGTTATTGTTCAAAAAAGGTACAAACGAAATTGTTGTTGAAGCTGCTTGTCGGTGACGCTCAAATAATATGATTAGATTCAGTGATCTATAAGAATAATTCGGGATTTTTCTTTTTGTCATTCATGCAGCAGTATTTTGCGAAAAGCACCATAGTGACGCTGCTTTCCTCAGGTTCGTGATCTAAGTGATGGAAAAATCGATAAATCTGCGTTTGTTCGGTCCTCGCCAAAAATTGGTGTAGGCTCGAACCGGCGCTGGAGGAAAGATTTGGCTAGATCGAACCGAGTAGAAACCGCGGGTGGTTGGTACCACGTCTCCAATCGCGGTGCGGGAAGGCAGCGAATTTTTCGCAACGATGAGCACCGGGTGAGCTTTCTGGAGCTGCTCGGCAGCCTGCGGGAGCAGCACCGGGTGGAAGTTCACGCGTACTGCATGATGACCAACCGGTACGATCTGATTCTCAGAACCCTTCGCGCCAACCTTTCGATGGCGATGCGCCACCTCGGCGGGGTTTACACGCAGCGCTATAACCGTATGACCGGACGCGATGGTCCGCTGTTTCGCGGGCGATATCGCGCGGTGCTCTTTGAGCCGGAGACGACACTCCTGGCGGTTTCCCGGCACCTTCATCGGCGGCCGTTGGTCACCGGCACCGTCCAGCGACTGGATCGATACCGCTGGTCCAGCTATCCGAGCTACGTCACTACACGACGACAGCCACTATGGCTCCAGCGGTCCGCCATCCTCGAAATGACGGATGGGAACGCCCGCAGCTACCGGCAGTACGTTGAACGCGAAGGAGAGAGCAACGAGCTGGTCCGACGCTTTTATCGCCAAAGTCGACCGGGGTCGATACTCGGCAGCGACGCCTTCAAGCGCCAGATGGTCCAGGCGGGGGAGCCGGCAGGCGGCGGAACGTCGGAGGTCGTCGATGCCCCGATACCTCCCCGCAGAATTATCCGGCTGACGGCGGACTACTTTGACGTCACGCGTCGCAGTCTGCTCACCTCAACCCGCGGTCGACTGAACCGCCCCCGAATGGCGGCACTGTGGCTTTGCCGGCGCCACAGCCGCCAAACGCTGGAGCAGCTCGCCGAGCTCTTCCGGGTAAGCAGCTTCGGCACCGTGTCAGCCGCGCTGCATCGGGCCAAAGCCGCGATGGGTGATGAGTTCTGGCGAGACGTCCGCGCCATTGAGCGACAGCTCCAGTCGTAGACGCCGGGCGGTGAAGACTGGTCCAGGACTACGCTCTCCTACCTGGTGCTGGCACCGTGTGTCCCCGCCGCAGCTCGCGCAGCAGAAAGCGGCTGGTCGATACCGCCAGCGCCAGGTCCCGCGGCAGGGGCCAGGGGTCACCCACCAGCATGCTGGCAAGCCATTCTCCCAGCAGCGGCCCGGTGGTAAAGCCACGGGCGCCGAGGCCAGCCACGACATACAGACCGGGTAGCCACGGCGCAGCGTCGCCGACGCGCCCTCCTCGCACCCAGCGCAGCTTTTCTGCCGCGGTCGTCATATCCAGCACCGGGCCCGCCGCCGGAAGCCGATCCGGCGTCGCAAGTCGCCAGCCGGACCATTCACCGGACGCCTCTGTCGACAAACTGAGGCTCGGAAAGGCGCTGAGCACCGGGGGCGTCAGCGGCGCTGGCGGTGTCGCGTCGTCCCGCTCAAAGCTGGCGCCGGCCCAGTGGCGCCCGCCGCTGGGTGGATGCAAATATTTGGCGGCGAAGATGGCGCAGCGGAGCGACCGGGAGGCTCCCGTTGCCGGAAGGCTGATCGCCCGGCCTCGCCATCGCTCCACGGGGAGACCGGTAGCGGGGCCAAGCGCATCAGCGCCGGTCGCCAAGACCACCGTTGGGTGATCGGTCATGCCGCTGCTGGTCGCCACCCGCCAACCGGTTTCATGACGGTCCACCGCATGGACATGCCGCTGAGCGACCGCGCCCCGCGCATAGTCCCGCACGATACCTGCCTCGGGAAACCACAAACCTCCCGGCGCGTCGAGGCTTAAGAGGCCGCTTGCGGCGCGGACACCCTGGGTGTCCAGCAGAGTGAGGTGACCGTCACCCGCGCGCCACAGGTCGACGACACGCTGAAAGCGGGTGAGGTCATGGCCGGAACCAGCCAGGAGCAGGGCCCCACAGGGGTGAAACTCAGCGCGTTGCCCCCAGTAGGAAAGGGCATAGCGGTAGGCGTGCCAGAAAAACCGCCCGGCGGGACCGCTGCCGGCCTCCAGCCTCGGCATCACCGAGACCGACGGGTTGCTGGACGCCGCCGGCCCTGCGTCGAGGATTTCGACCGAGCGCTGTCGGCGCCGCAGCGCGGAGGCCAGGCACTGTCCCCCCACGCCGCCGCCAACGATGGTTACCGGACCGTCCGGCACCGGGAGCGGCGGCGCAAACCAGCCCGGGCACGCTGATGCGGGCTGACCGACGTATACCCCCATCAGCCGTTCACGTTTGCTGCCGAAGCCCGGCGCGCGGTTGAGTGAAAAGCCCACCCGGGCCAGGTCTTCGCGGACCTGCGTAGCCGTGGTGAAGGTGGCCAGCCGGCCGTCCGTCGCGGTTAAACGCGCGACTTGGGTCAGCACTTCCGAGCGCCACATCTGAGGGTTGCGCGAGGGAGAGAAGCCGTCAAGAAACCAGGAGTCCACGACCGCTTCGAGCTGCGTCAGCTGCTCCAGCACCTCACCGAGCATCAGCGTCAGCGTCACGTTGTCGGGTAGGTGCACGCGGTGGTAGCCCGGCGTCAAAGCCGGGTAGTGGCGCAGCAGCTCGGCGCTGTACACCTGAAGCGCGGGCCAGCGCTGATGAATGTCCCTGAGCTGTTCCGCCGTGGCGGGATGGGCCTCGACCGCAAGATAGTGCAAATGCTGGTGAGGCCGGCGATGCCGCCGCCACAGGCGCCAGGTCTCCAGAAAGGTGAGTCCGGTGCCGAAACCGGTCTCACCCACCGTATGGCGCCGCTGCCCCCGCCAGCGCTCCGGCAACGAGCAGCCGGTAAGGAACACCAGCCGCTTTTCGTCCGGCGCCCCTCGTCGTTGAAAGTAGATGTCGCCGTAGCGGTCTGAGCGCACGGCGCCGTCAGCGTCTGGCGCGAGCTTCGGGTCGGTTAGCTCAAACATGGTTCTTGGTGTACGGGCGACTTGGGCGCCTCGCTAAAACCCGAACAGGTGATCGATGCTGAAGCGGGTTTCTGCGCCGGTACCGGTGGTCAGGCCGTGATAGCCAAACAGGCGGCAGCGCGTATCGCGAATCAACAGCTGGTGGGGTTCGGCGAGCAGATGCGGGTCAAAAAACTGGTCGAGCGAGAACTGGGCTGAACCGTTTTCCGCGATCGGCACCTGCGATTCCGCCAGCGGCTGTCCGCGCCCGTCCAGCAGGTGAAGCTGGGTGTCCGACTGCGGGTGCCAGGCGCGGGAGCTTGGGTAGATCAGGCTGAAGAACCCGCGGGTTCCGGGCAGGGCGGGGCGACCAAAAAGGCGTGTAGTGAGCCCGGGCGGCGGACCGCTGTAGCTCTGCGGTTCAGATCGATAGGTGTTGAGCAAATTGAACATGTGGCTACCGAAACTGGTTTCGCTGCGGTGGCCGGAGCGGCGATGGTGGTAACGGAAAATGGCGTGCAGCCAGCCGTCAACCGGTCCTGCTCGTTCGGCGTCATAGCTCAGCTCCAGGTGCCCCGGCGCCGTATGGCTAACCGTGTGCCACGACCGGACCCCGTCCACCGCATCCGGCAGGGTTTCGCTGCTGCCAATTCGGCCATTTAGATCGTAAGTCTGCAGCGTCAGGCGCGCCTCATCGCCGAGACTGGACATGGGCGTGATCAGCAGCTGACAGTCGTAGTTTTCCGGCGGCAGCAGCGGCGCGACCAGCAGGTAGCCGCGACCCAGGTGCTCGCCGGCTTGCCAGTAGTCCGGATCGGCGGTGAGGTCCTCGCGAACAACGTTGGCGTGGGCCACGTGGGTCCGACCTGCGCGCACCACCTGGTAGCGGGGTCGCAGCAGCTGAAAGGCGCTGTGCAGGGTGCCCTGCGTTGCGCCGTCCCGGCTCGGCAACCGCCAGCGCCGCGTTGCGAGTGGCGGCACGTCAAACGGCAGGGGCAGCTGGTCTCGCGAGGGGATCTCCAGGGTCAGCGCGCCAGCCGGAATCGTCCGGTGATGCGGGTTTTGGATGAGAAGCTCAACCTGTTCAGAGTCGTTTTGCGGCAGCGGGATTCCGCCGTAGCGCGCCGCGGGCCACGTGTTGGCGTCATGGGTGGTGGTGAGATCGCCGCTGGTGTCTGCATAGTCGCAGACGTATTTCAGCACGTCATGACCGGCCGCTCCCACCGCGTGCATCAGCAGCTGCCCGGTGAATGAGGGGAGCCCCAGCGCATCGGCGATCGCATGACTGGTGATCTCGATCAGCTGCCCCGGATCGGTGAGGGGATAGTCCAACGTGCCAAGCTGCATGCCGTCAGCGTCCAGCGCGACACAGCGAAGCGCACCGCCGCTTGCGCCATAACGCGCCCAGTAGTTTGCGGTTGTGATCCGGCTGGTCACCCCGTCGCCGTGGTTGAACAGGGCCAGATCAAAGACAAAATTGAAGGGTGATAGATAGCGGTCCGGGCGCGTCAGCCAATCCGGCGGCAGCTTGAGTGCCTCCAGCCCAAACGCTTCGCCGGTTGTGCTCGCCGCCAGCTGGTTCAGATGCGCCAGCTGCGGCGAATCGAAATCGAGTAGCAGCAGCGGGCCGCCCGTATAGGTGGAGATGGCCTGCTCGTCGGGCCCAAGCCGGCGTACGTCGCTCGCCAGGCGCTGCATGCCCGGCAGCGCGCTGAGCCCCAGAAAAGCATCGCAGGTGTCAAACTGGCCGTGGGGGTCATAAACCCGGAGACCCGCCAGGTCCGCTAGCTGCGCCCTAAAAGTCGCGAGCTTCGGCGCGACAAGCGGGTGGGCCAGCGCTTTATACATCACGTTGCCGCGGCCGTCGGCGTAGGTTTTTGGGCTGAAGGTCACGTCGGTCCGTCTGTTAGCGTTGCGCCGATGCGCTCGGCCACCGCTGCGGTCTCACGCAGCGGCTCGTAGCTTGGCTGGCTCGTGTCGTCGAGCGACAGCAGCCGCCCGCTGCTGACCAGGCGCTCGGCAAAGCGGGCGAAGCGCTCGTTCTTGGTTTCGGTCTGCAGACTGTGGACCGGGCACCCGGTGCCGAGTGCCTCGCTCACCATGTTGACGCTGTCCGAGCTGACAACAATGCGGTCAGCGTACGCCAGCAGGCCCGGATAGGGATTGCGTTCGCCCGGTTCGTCCGAGAAGAAAAAGTGCCGCTCCGGGCTTTGCTCGGCCAACCAGGCGGCGGCAAAGCGGCGCAGCTCGAGCGGCGTGCGGCGGGAGGTCGTCACCAGCAGCGAGCCCGCTTCAGCCAGCTTTGCTGCGCCTGCCAAGAGCCGATTCAGGTAGGCTTGATCAATGGTGTAAGCACCGTTGCTGGCGCCGATGAGCACGGCGACCCGCGGCGTGGCCAGGGATTCAAACTGCGGCCAGTCCTCCCGAGCCGTTGACAGATAGGCGTCATCCACCTCGTGGAGCGCGCCTTCGGTGCGGAGCACGTTGGCTCCCGTTAGCCGGTCGTGGTGTGGGCACACCACCCAGCTGAAGGCGGCGGGATCTACGCGGGGATTTAAGATCTGCACGGTGCAGAGCCTGCCGCGACTGCGGGCCCGGAGCATCCGTGACGCCAGCGCGGCCCGCCGGCCGCAGCTCAGCACAACACGCGGCAGAGGGTTTTGGAGTAAAGCACGCAGATCCTTCTGCCAGCGATCCGGCTCGACGGTGGTGGCAGGCTTGAGCCCGTGCTTCACACCCCCAAGGAGCCGCGGCGCGAGCGCGTCCCAAGGCTGGCGCAGGGCGATACGAAATCGGCGGGGGGCCGGCGCCTGCAGCGGTCCGGCGGAGCGGAGGTAATGGGCCAGCGCAAGGCACTGCTTCTCGTTGCCGCGGGCGCCGTCGGTGACAATCCAGCAATCAGCCTGCATGGGCGGCAAGCCTAGCAGATTTCCGCCGTCCCACCCGCTCGGATTCGCCGCTGCCGTGAGCCACTTTTCCCCGTGCATAGTTCCTCCCCCGAGGGTCGATGTCCCTGCTATGATTCGCATCGGCGTGGCGCCACAACAACGTAAAGAGGTTAGCCATGAGTCATCCAACCGACGCAGACAACCCGGAGCTTGAGCTCGCAAACGCCAAGCGCGAGTACACGGTGTCGCGTAACGACCTGCCGCTGTCCTGCCCGACGCCAGGCATGGCGCTGTGGAATTCGCACCCGCGGGTCTATCTGCCGATCGAAAAAACCGGCCGGGCGGTTTGCCCATACTGTGGTGCGGTTTACGTGCTGGAAGAACTGGCCAAAACCGGAACCTGATTCTTCGTGTCCCGTCTGACGGTGATGCAGCTGCTGCCGGCGCTGGACTCCGGCGGCGTGGAGCGAGGCACCTTCGAGGTCGCCGAGGCGCTGGTCAAGGCCGGGCATCGATCGCTCGTGGTGTCCGCTGGCGGCATGCTGGTCGCGCCGCTGGAGGCGACCGGCAGCCAGCATTTCAAGCTGGCGCTGGGAAGCAAGTCGTTGCGGGTACTCGGAACGGTCCGGGCGCTGCGCGACCTCATCGCCCGCAACCGCGTCGATATCGTGCACGCGCGGTCCCGGCTCCCGGCGTGGGTTGCACTGGGCGCGCTGAAAAAGCTCGATCCGCGCCCCCGTTTTGTGACCACGCTGCATGGCCTCAACTCGGTTTCCCGCTACAGCGCCGTCATGACCCGCGGCGACCGGGTGATTGCGGTGTCGGAAAGTGCCCGCCGCTATTGGCTGGATCACTATGCCGATCTGTCGCCCTCCCGCGTCAAGCTGATTCATCGGGGTATCGATCCCGAGGTTTTCCGCTACGGTTTTCAACCGGAGAAGGAGAAGCGTGAGCGGTTTCTGAGCCAGGCCGGCATTCCCAAAGAGCGGCGGCTGCTGATGCTCCCGGGCCGGATCACCGAAACCAAAGGTTTTGGCGGCTTTGTAAATCTCATCGCCCGGCTGGCGGTCCTCGGCCCCGACTGCCACGGCGTCATCGTTGGGGACTTCAAGCCCGGCGGAACCTATCAGGAGCGTTTGACCGAACGTATCCGGCGGCTGAACGTTGCCGATCGCATCACCTTTACCGGCCAGCGGCAGGACATCCGGGACCTGCTGGCGATGGCCGATATCGTGTATTCACTGTCGACCAAGCCAGAATCGTTCGGTCGAACGGCCGCCGAGGGTCTTGCGCTCGGTCGTCCGGTTATCGGGTACGATCACGGCGGCGTCGGCGAAGTCCTCGGGGAGATCTTTCCCGAGGGCTTGGTGCCGCTCGACGATGAGGCGGCGGTCCTGGAAAAGACTCAGCAATTTCTGGAACGAGCGCCCGAGGTGCCAAACCGCCAGCCGTTTCTCAAGAGCCAGATGCAGGACGAGACGCTGGCGCTCTACCAGTCATTGGCCAGCAGCGTCAGCACCTGAGGCGCCAGGCGCTCGGCAATCACCCGGTTGCCAGCCTCTGACAGATGACAAAAATCCAGGAGCAGCGCCTCGGGATGGTCATCCAGCGAGCCGGTCATGTCGAAGAAAAATTCGGTTCCGCTGAGCCGCTGCGCCACCGCCTGATCGCTCGCCAGCTGGAGCTCGCGGTGGCGCGCCAGGCTGGCGTTCTCGATCCGCACCTCCACCGGCGCCTTAGCCGCTTTGCTAAACACGCTGGGCTGCCAGATAAAGGTGGTCTTGACGCCCGCGGCCGCCGCCGCGGCCGCCGTCAGCTCAACCCGAAAGGCATAGCGCTTAGCAACCTCAGCCGCCAGGGGCGCCACCGCCGGCATGGCGGGTTTAGCGTTGCGGGCCAGCAGCCGCTGGATGCCCTCCAGCACGCGCGGCGCGGCTTGCAGGTAATTGTCCAGCCCGTCGGTTACCCGGAAATCCGCCCGTCGATGGGCCTCGTTTTGGGATAACCCGGCCTCCCCGGCCTGCAGCGCCGCATAAACATCGTTCACGCCGTCGTAGAAGACGACCAGATCGGGTGCCGGTTCGGACTCGAGACGACGCAGGACCCGAAGCTGCGACTGGCCGCTGACATACCCGCTTTCCCCGAGATTCAGCACGCGAGCCTTTATTCCTCGCTGGGCGAGCGAGCGCGCCAGTGCGGAGGGCAGCGTGTGGTCGTCGCGGGCGCCGGTGCCCCAGACGGTGGATCCGCCCGCCATCCAGATGGTGTGGGTTGGCTCGTCCGGGCTCCAGGACCTGCGCAGCCCCGAGCCATCGATATTGATGTATTCACCTGAGAACGGCTTTCGTCGCCAATATTCCCATGCGGACCACTCGGTCCGCCGCGCCTGTCTCAGCTCCCTGAAGTAAGCGCTGGCCCACGTGGCGTCGCCGAGCGCGGGGGAGTTCTCCTGGTTCGGTGCCGTGGCCCCGGGGAGGACCAGAGGCAGCTGAGTCTCCTCCAGCAGGCTCTTAAGCGCCGCATCGACCACCAGTAAGAGTAAGAGGCTGATGCCGGCGATCAGCCAGCTGTCCTTCAGGAACTTGAGCATCGGGGCTTCTCGGGAGCGGTTCAGCCGGGGTTCACGCCGGCGGGTTCACAGTGACGCGAATGTTACAATTTAGCGGTCCAAACGCACACCGTCTCATCCCATCCGATTCCCAACCAGCCCATGTCCGATCCGCGTTGAACGCCAATGAACCCGCCTTGACCCGGCCCGATGAGGCGGAGGTCCCATCATCCTCCGGCGGGCTGCTGTCACTGTGGCCAGCGGGCCTGATGTTCCTGGTGCTTGCCCTGCTGCCTTTTTCCCGGCTCTCGGCGCTGCCGATGCTGTGCATGCTGATCGGTGGGATTGTTGTCATGGTCAATCCGGCGGCGGGCTTTTATCGCCGCCGATCGACCCGACTGTTTCTTGGCCTTTTTGCCGCGTACTGGCTACCCGCGCTGCTCGCCAGCGTCGACGCCGTGGAGCCATCGCGTTCCTGGCAGTCGGTGCTGGCATTCCTGCGGTTCCTGCCGGTGGGTCTGTTTGTTATCCATCACCTCGCGGATGAACGGCAGCGGCGGCTGCTGTGGGCCGCCAGCGCAGCACTCGTCATGATGTGGTGTGTCGATGCGCTGATTCAGGTCGGGTTCGGCGTCAATCTGCTGGGCATGCCCATGAGCAGCGATCGGCTCAACGGCGTGTTTGGCGAGACCAACATCAAGCTGGGCCACGTGCTGGCGGTCCTGAGTCCGCTCCCGCTGGAATACGCCCGCCGCTTTCTGCCCAAACCGTTTTTTTTGGCGACGATGCTGCTGCTGCTTGCGGTCATCGTGATCGTGAGCACCCGGGCCGCATGGCTGATGTTCGGGCTGGTGCTGCTCGCCTATGTTTATCTCTACGCGCGCGGCCGGCCGCGGCGCTGGCTCAAGGCGAGCGTGGTTCTGCTGACCGCCGCGTCGCTGGCAATGGCGGCGGGTTACCAGCTTTCCCCGGCGCTGGCCGAGCGCCTGGATCGCTCCCTGCTGCTGCTGGAGGGTGACGCAGAGTCGGTCGACCGAGCGCTCGGCTGGAGGCTGCCGATCTGGCGGACAGCGCTGAAGATGGCGGCGGACCATCCGGTGAACGGGGTCGGGCCTCGAGGCTTTCGCTATGCCTACCCCGATTACGCCGGCACCGACGACCGCTGGCTCCGCGGCGGTCAGGAAACCGGCGCGGCTCATGCCCACCAGGTGATTTTAGAGGTGGTGACGGAAACCGGGCTGCTGGGTCTGGCAGGCCTTGCCGCGGCGCTGGTGCTGGCCTGGCGACACTGGCGCTCCCTCCCGGTCCGGCGGAAGCACAACGTGCTGCCGTTTGCGCTGGCGCTCGGTGTGATGCTGTTTCCGGTCAACACCCACCTGGCCTTTTACTCCACCTTCTGGTCTCTGCTTTGCTGGTGGCTGGTCATGGTCTACTGTGGTTTTTCCCAGTCTGACGCTGAACCGGACTCGCGCCATGCCTGAACTGTCGGTGTTCATCACCACCTTTAACAACGACCGGACCCTGAAGCAGCTGCTCGACAGCGTGGCGTTTGCTGACGAGATTGTGGTGCTGGATTCATTCAGCACGGACGGCACGGTTGCGCTGGCTGAGGCAGCCGGCTGTGTCGTGTCGCAGGCCCCCTTCGCGGGCTACGGCCCGCAGAAGCAGGCGGCGCTGGAGCTGACGAGCCATCGGTGGGTCCTGCTGATGGATGCCGATGAAATGCTCACAGCGACGGGGGCTGAGACCATTCAGGCGCTCCTGCAAAGTGAACCGGCCTGCTCCGGCTACCGCCTGCCCAGAATCGAGCAGATGTTTTGGCGGCTGCAGAGTCCGAGGTCCCGGCTCAACAACTTTCTGCGGCTGTTTGATAAAACGCGCGGGCGGGTCAGCGACATGCCGATCCATGCGGCACCCGAGGTCGATGGGCCGGTCGCGAGACTGGACGCGCCGTTCATTCACTACGGTGAGATCAACATCCACACGAAAGTCGACAAGATCAACCATTACTCCACCGGCCTGGTCGAGGATAAGCAGCGTCGCGGTCAGCGGTTTACCCGAGCGCGTATGTTGCTCTATCCACCCTGGTTTTTTCTCCGCGGCTACGTGTTCAAGCGACAGTTTCTTAACGGCTGGGCGGGGCTGATCAGCAGCGTTGTCGGCGCGTTCTACGTCTTTCTGAAGTACGCCAAGCTTTACGAGTCCCGACAGCCCCGGGACGAAGGCCTGTAGCCTTGGCGTCAGCCCGAAGCGGGTCTGCCTGGCATCCCGCCAACTGGACGATGGCAGCTGGCCTCGCGTTGATGAAGCTATCGGTCCTGCTGCCGCAGCGTTTGCGGCTCTGGCTGGGCGCGCGGCTGGGCGACCTCGCCTGGCTGGTGCTGCCCCAGCGTCGGCTGGTGGTGAAGACCAATCTTGCGGCGTGTTTTCCGGAGCTTCAGCCGGCGGCCCGGGCGGCACTGGAGCGAGAGCATTTTCGTGAGGTCGGGCGAGGTGTGCTGGAAACGCCGCTCGCGCTTTGGGGCTCCCGGGATCGGCTGGCTGGCCTGGTGGAGTTTGAGGGTGTCGAACACCTCGAGCGGGCGCGCGCGGAAGGGGCCTGCCTGCTGTTGATCGCCCACGTCACGATGGTCGAGCTCATCGGTGCGATGGTGCATTTGATCAGTGCGCCAGCGCCAGCCTCAATCACCCGGGATCACAAGAACGCTCTGCTGGACCGGGAAATGCGCCGCGGCCGCGGGCGCTACGTCGGTCAGACGCTGGAAAAGAAAGATACTCGCGGCATGATCCGCTGGCTTCGCGGCGGCGGCGCCTTGTTTTACGCGCCCGATCAGGATTTCAGCTTCGGTGCCGAGTTTGTGCCGTTTTTCGGCGTCCCGGCGGCCACCACCACGGCCACCGTCAGGCTGCTATCCAAGCTTGACTGTTCGCTGCTGCCGATCTGGCTGCGTCGGACGCGCCAAGGCCGCTACCAGCTCAAGGTTTTTCCGCCGCCGCCGGGCCTGCCTTCCGGCGACGTGTCGGCCGACACGGCCTGGATCAATCGCTGGATCGAGGAGCAGGTCCGTGAAGCGCCGGCGCAGTACCTGTGGATGCACCGACGGTTCCGCAACCGCCCGCCGGGTGAGCCGCCGTTTTATCCGCCCAAAGCGCGCCGGCGTAAGCACCGCTAAAGCTCGAACGGCCGCAGCGTGCCGACTTGACGGGGCCGCGGGCGATCAGCGCAGATCGCGGACAATCTCCCGCGCCGCGTTATGGCCCGGCGCGCCGGTCACGCCGCCGCCCGGGTGCGCGCCCGAGCCGCAGTGGTACAAGCCCGCCAGCGGGCCGCGGTAGGCGCCGTGTCCAAGCAGCGGCCGAGCGCTGTAGAGCTGATCGAGCCCCAGCGCCCCGTGAAAGATATCGCCGCCGATGAGTCCGAAACGTTCCTCCAGGTCCGCCGGTGACAGCACCTGTCGTCCGACAATGGAGGCCTTGAAGTTGGGGGCCCAGCGATCGACGGTGTCGATGATGTGATCGGCTGCCGCCAGCCGTTCCTCCGGCCAGGTGCGCGGCGCCGGAAGCTCCGGCGAAAAGTGCTGGCAAAAAAGGCTGGCAACGTGCTGGCCCGGCGGTGCCAGCGAGTCGTCGACCGTTGAGGGAATCAGCATCTCGACCACGGGCTCGCGAGACCAACCGTCGGTTCGCGCGTCGAGATAAGCTCGCTCCAGGTATTCCATCGTCGGACCCATCACAATGCCCGCCTGGTGATGAAGCTGCAGCTCCGAACCCGGGCGGCAGGTAAAGGCGGGAAGCTCGCGCAAGGCAACGTTCATACGGAACGTTCCGGAGCCGCAGCGGTAGCCGTTGATGGCCCGGAGGAAGTCCGGGTCCAGGTGTTCCGGGCTGATCAGTTGCTGATAGAGCAGGCGGGGATTGACGTTGGCCGCTACGGCTCGAGCCGTGATCTCCTCGCCGCTGGCCAGCACCACGCCGGCGCAGCGGTCGGGGCTGCTGATGACCGATCCAACGGCCGCCTCCGTGCGGATCGTGACGCCCAGCTCTCGGGCTCGGGCCGCCATGGCCTGCGTGATGGCCCCCATGCCGCCGACCGCATGGCCCCACGCGCCGCTGCGGCCATCGACCTCACCAAAAACGTGATGCAGCAGCACATAGGCGCTCCCCGGCGTTGAGGGGGCGGCGAAGTTGCCTACCACGGCGTCAAAGGCAAACGCCGCTTTGATCCGCGAGTCTTGAAACCACTGGTCGAGCACCTCGGCCGCGCTTTTGCTGAACAGCCCCATGAGGTCGCGCTGTCGCTGGGGGCTGAGCTTGCCGAAGCGGCGGGACAGGCCAAGCACGTCCAGCCACTGACGCAGCGGCCCGCCCGGTGTCGGCGGCGTCTTGAGCACCAGCTCCCGCAGCACCTGGGCCACGTCCTCGAGCATTTCGTAGTAGGCCGGGAGTGTCGCGGCGTCCGCGGCATTAATCCGGGCAAATTCGGCTTGGGTCTGCTCGAGGCTATTGTGGATGAGCAGGCCTGACCCCTCGGGGTGGGGTAGAAAGTTCGAGGCGGGCCGGGGCTTGATGACCAGCCCATGGTCCGCGAGCTTGAGGTCTCGGATGACCTTGGGATTCAGCAGGCTGACGGTGTAGCTGGCCACCGAATTCCGAAAACCGGGATGAAACTCTTCGGTCACCGCGGCGCCGCCGACGACCGGCAGGCGCTCGAGGACCGTCACCTTCAGGCCGGCCTCAGCCAGATAGCACGCGCAGGTCAGGCCGTTGTGGCCCGCGCCGATGATGACAACATCAGGGTTTCTCATAGCGGGGGCACGTTACTACAGCCCGCGGCCATGAGATACCGGTTCGAGTAGAGAAAAGTTAGACGCCGCCGGCACGCCGCGCTGCTGGCGAATTCGGTAGTATGGCCAAATGCCTGAGCTACCCGAAGTTGAGACGACCCGCCGCGGCATAGCGCCCTACATCGAGGGTCAGATGGTGTCCTCGGTGGTGGTCCGGCAGCCGCAGCTGCGCTGGCCGATTCCCCACGATCTGGCCCAGCGCTGGGTGGGTCAGCGCGTAAGCAGCGTCGGGCGACGAGCCAAATATCTGCTGCTGCGCAGCGGTACCGGCACGGCGCTGATCCACCTGGGGATGTCCGGCAGTCTACGGGTGCTGTCTGAACAACGATCGCCCGGCACGCACGACCACGTCGATGTGGGCTTCGCCAATGGCATCACCCTGCGGCTCAATGACCCTCGACGCTTCGGGGCGGTGTTATGGGCTGAACCGAACCCCTTTAACCATCCGTTGCTGGCGGGGCTGGGACCTGAACCGCTCGCCGACGACTTTGCGTCCGGCCATCTCTATCGACTGTCCCGAGGACGACGCGGAGCCGTGAAGAACTTCATTATGGATGGCCGGGTGGTCGTGGGAGTTGGCAACATCTACGCCAGTGAAGCGTTGTTTCGGGCGGGTATTCATCCGCTGCGAGCCGCCGGGCGCATCTCGGCAAAACGGTACAAGCTGCTGCAAGAGAGCATCCGTGCCACCCTGGGCGCGGCGATTAAGGCCGGTGGCACCACGCTGCGAGATTTTGTCGACGGCAGCGGGCAGCCCGGCTACTTTGGCCAGTCGCTTACGGTATACGGTCGAGCGGGCGAGGTCTGCGTACGCTGTGGCGATACCGTCAAGCAGCGAGTGATCGGACAGCGGGCGAGCTACTATTGCAGTGGGTGTCAGCACTGATGCCGAGGGGGCTTTGCATTTTGCCCTAGGGCCGCTACAATGCGCGGCTGTTTTTCGCCCGGCACGCCTGGGCGCTGTTTATTTGGAGTTTTTCGACATGTCCAGAGTATGTCAGGTGACCGGGGTGGGCCCCGCCGTTGGCAACAACGTCTCCCACGCCAACAACAAAACGCGGCGTCGGTTTCTGCCAAACCTGCAGAGCCACCGCTTCTGGGTGGAAAGCGAAAACCGCTTTGTCCGTCTGAAAGTCTCCAGCAAAGGCATGCGCATTATCGACAAGCGCGGTATCGATGCCGTGCTGGCCGACATTCGCGGCCGCGGCGAAAAAGTTTAGGGAGGCCGGTAGATGAGAGACAAAATCAAATTAGTGTCCAGCGCCGGTACAGGTCACTATTACACTACGGACAAAAATAAGAAAAACACGCCGGATAAGATCGAAATAAAAAAGTACGACCCGGTTGTCCGCAAGCACGTGATCTACAAGGAAGCGAAAATCAAGTAAAGCAACAACAAAGATTTTCGCAAATGCCCGTTAAAAGCCCGCGCTCTGCGCGGGCTTTTTTATGTCCGAGCGGGCCGGGCGGGTCATTCTATTTCCCAGCAAACATGTCGGGCGATAGGCCCGCAAACCCTCAGTCCAGACCCGGTTTCAGCGGCAGCGGCACCTGCGCCGGCTTAACGTTGCTCTGGTCGTTAAAGACGCGTTTGAACTCCCGCCGGCTGACCGACAAATAGCGGTTATTTCCGCCGATCTCCACCTGGGCACCGGACGTCACGGCGCGCCCCTGATCATCGACTCGAACCACCATTGTGGCTTTCCGACCCGTGTGGCAGATGGTCTTAAGCTCCCGAAGCTCGTCTGCCCAAGCCAGGAGGTGCTGGCTCCCGGCAAACAGCTCGCCGCGAAAGTCGGTTCGAAGCCCATAAGCCAGCACCGAAATGTCAAGCTGGTCCACCACGTCGGTCAGCTGGTAGACCTGGCTGCGGGTGAGAAACTGCGCCTCGTCGACCAGCACACAGGAGAGCGGCGCCTGCTCGTGGTTGTCGGCGACCAGGGCCAGCAGGTCTTCTTCGTCCGAGAACGCCAGCGCCGGCGAGCTGACGCCAATCCGAGAAGAAACCCGGTCCACGCCGTCCCGGTCGTCGATCTTCGGGGTCAGGATCAGCGTGTTCATGCCGCGTTCCCGGTAGTTGTAGCTGGACTGCAGCAGGTGGGTGGACTTTCCGGCGTTCATCGCCGAATAGTAGAAGTAAAGTTTGGCCATTCCCTATCGTAACGCCGGAAACCCGGCTCGGGGTGTTCCTCTTGAAATTTCTTTGGGGAGACCCATCTATGCCCTAGGGAGTGGGTGCGTTTGGCCGGCGCATACTGGATACCGGCCGAGGTGACAGCTACACCATGGATTTCCTGGATGCCACCCTGCTGGCCCGGATACAGTTCGCGTTCACCATCGCGTTTCACATCATTTTTCCCGCGTTTTCCATTGGTTTGGCCAGCTACCTGGCGGTCCTGGAAGGCCTGCATCTCAAAACGGGTCGACAGGTCTATCTTAGGCTCTTTAAATACTGGATGAAGGTCTTTGCCGTCGTGTTTGGCATGGGCGTTGTTTCCGGCATTGTGATGAGCTACCAGTTCGGCACGAACTGGAGCGTGTTCTCCGATCGCACCGGACCGATCCTTGGGCCCTTGATGGGCTACGAGGTGTTGACCGCATTTTTTCTCGAGGCTGGATTCCTGGGCGTCATGCTTTTTGGCATGGGCCGGGTTGGCCCGCGGCTTCACTATATGGCCACACTGATGGTTGCCATCGGCACGCTGATCTCGGCGTTCTGGATCCTGTCGGTCAACAGCTGGATGCACACCCCCGCGGGCTTCAGCGTCAACGAGGCCGGCCAGTACGTGCCCGAAAACTGGTTCGAAGTGGTTTTCAATCCGTCCTTTCCCTATCGGCTGGTGCACATGGTGCTGGCGGCGTACCTCACCACCGCTTTTGCGGTGGGTGCGGCGGGCGCCTACCACCTGCTCCGAGATAAAAGGAATGCGGCGGCCCGGGTGATGTTCTCGATGGCGCTGTGGATGGCGGCGCTGGTCACGCCGCTGCAGATTGCCGCTGGCGACCTGCACGGCCTGAATACCTTCGAGTATCAGCCGGCCAAAATCGCCGCCATGGAAGGGCACTTTGCGACGCAGCGGGGCGCGCCGCTGATCCTTTTTGGTGTCCCGGATACCGAGGCGGGGGAAACCAAACTGGCGCTCGAGATCCCCAGACTCGGCAGCCTCATCCTCACGCATGAGCTCGACGGCGAAGTCAGGGGTCTCGATGCGTTTCCGCGTGAGGACTGGCCGAATGTGCCCATTGTCTTCTACAGCTTTCGGATCATGATCGGGATTGGGATGCTGATGCTGCTGGTTGGCGTGGTCAGCCTCTGGCTGCGTTACCGCAAATTGCTCTATGACACTCGTGCCTTCCAGCGCATGGTGCTTTGGATGGGGCCGTCCGGATTTATCGCCGTGCTGGCCGGCTGGATCACCACAGAAGTCGGCCGTCAGCCCTACACGGTCTATGGTCTGCTGAGGACCGCGGACTCGGTGTCGCCGATCGGAGCCCCGGCAACGATGGCCTCGCTGCTGGCGTTTGTGGTGGTCTATCTGCTCGTGTTCGGGATGGGGACCTGGTACGTCCTCCGTATGCTGCGCCGCCCGCCGCTGCCAGGCGAGGAGCCGGTGGCGTCCCACGAGCCCACCCGCGTTGCGCCGGCGGCGGCCACCGCACGGGAATTTGACGGCGGGGCGGTCGCGCAGTGACCGATCTGGCACTGATCTGGGCCGGTGTGCTGACGCTAGCCGTCCTGCTGTACGTGATCATGGACGGGTTCGACCTGGGTATCGGTATCGTGTTTCCGATGCTCGACGTTGGGGACGACCGTGATCGCGCGATGAACTCCATCGCCCCGGTGTGGGACGGCAACGAAACCTGGCTGGTGCTGGGCGGCGGCGGCCTGTTTGCCGCGTTCCCGCTGGCCTACGGCGTGCTGATGACCGCTTTTTATGCGCCGCTGACGGCGATGCTGCTGGGGCTGGTCTTCCGCGGTGTGGCGTTTGAGTTTCGCTGGCGTGACCCCGACCACCGGGCGCTCTGGGACTTCAGCTTTACCGCGGGGTCCCTGCTGGCAGCCTTTTGTCAGGGACTGATCCTGGGCGCTTTTGTGCAGGGCATCGAGGTGGATAACCGATCTTACGGCGGCGGCTGGTTTGACTGGCTGACACCTTTTAGCGTGATGACCGGGGTAGCCGTGAGCGTTGGGTATGCGCTGCTCGGGTCGGGCTGGCTGATCATGAAATCTGACGGAGCGCTTCGCCAGCGCGCCTACCAGATGGCGCTGCCGCTGGCGGTGGGCATGCTGGCGCTGATCGGCACGGTGAGCCTGTGGACGCCGATGCAGAGTCAGGAAATCGCCGACCGGTGGTTCAGCTCGGAAAACCTGCTGCACCTGTGGCCGATTCCGCTCCTGGTCGCGGTCCTGGCGATCCTGCTGCTCGAAGGCTTGCGCAAGCAGCGCGATTGGTGGCCGTTCAGCGCAACGCTGGGACTGTTTCTCGCCAGCTACGCCGGCCTGGCGGTCAGCCTCTTTCCCTACGTGGTGCCCCGCTCGCTGACGATCTGGGACGCGGCTGCACCCGACTCGTCGCTGCGGTTTCTGCTGATCGGGACCGTGATCCTGCTGCCGATGATCCTCGCCTACACGGGCTACGCCTACTGGGTGTTCCGAGGCAAACTCAAAGCTGGCGAGGGGTATCACTGATGAGCGGTCGGGGCACCCGGCTAGCCTGGTTCGCCGGACTCTGGCTCGCCGGCGTGCTGGTGCTCAGTGCGGTGGCCGCCTTTCTGCGTTGGCTCATGGGGATATAATGTGCCGTTCCTCAAGTAAAAACGTTAGGGGAGATCCAACATGTTCACCCGTAGACAGCTCCTGGCAGCGGGCGGCGCCGCCGCGAGCCTGAGCCTCAGCTCGTCTGGCTTTGCTTCAGACGGCCTGATTTCACGAACGATCCCGGCCAGCGGCGAGCAGCTGGTGGCCATGGGGATTGGCACCAACCGCTACGGCGTCACCGGCGCGGAGGCCAAAGCGCCGCTCAAGGCCACGTTGGCCGAGTTCGTCCGGCTGGGCGGGCAGCTGATCGATACCGCGCCGTCCTACGGCAAAGGGGTCTCCGAATCGGTCCTCGGCGAACTGACCGACGAGCTGGGCATCCGGGACGAGCTGTTCTTTGCCACCAAGGTTGACGGCCGTATGGACGGGCCCCGCCAAATGGCCACCTCGCTGGAAAAGCTCAAGACCGATCAGGCCGAGCTGATCCAGGTCCACAACCTGCGCGCGCTGGATACGCTGCTGCCGGCGCTGCGGGAGGCGCAGACCGACGGATTGATCAAGTACGTCGGCGTCACCACCTCGCGGCACGAGCAGTTCGAACAGCTGGAAAACGTGTTGCGTAGCGAGCCGCTGGACTTTGTCCAGCTAAACTATTCGCTGGACGATCGCCAGGCCGCCGATCGGCTTCTCCCGATGGCTCAGGAACGGGGCATCGCGGTCTTGGTGAACCTGCCGTTCGGTCGAGGCCGCCTGTTTGAAAAAACCGCTGGTCAGGCGTTGCCCGAGTGGGCCGCCGAGTTTGATTGCCAGACCTGGGGCCAGTTTTTCCTGAAGTACCTGCTAGGCCACCCCGCGGTGACCTGCCCAATTCCGGGCACACGAAAAACCAAGCACGTCGTCGACAACATGGGTGCAGCCATGGGCGCGGTGCCTGACGAGGCGATGCGCAAGCGCCAGGAGGCGTTGATCGACGCTCTTTAAGAGGCGTTCAACGCTCGGTGGCCGATGTCGCTGCGATACTGGCAGTCGGTCCAGCGGATGGCGTCTACGGCGCCGTAGGCGGCGTCTCGCGCTTCAGCGACCGACCCGCCCAGGCCACAGACGCACAGCACCCGCCCGCCCGCCGTGACGGTTTGCTCACCCTGCCGGCTCGTGCCGGCGTGGAAGACCTTGGTCGGTAGCTGGACGTCATCCAGCCCGTGGATAACCTGGCCGGTCGGGTAGCTCCCGGGATAGCCGCTAGCTGCCATTACCACACCGAGACAGGTCTGCGGGGCCCACTGGATGGGCGTGTTCTGCAGGTCGCCGTCCAGGGCGTCATTGCAGTGGGCGGCGAGGCTGGACTGAAGCCGCATCATGACCGGCTGGGTTTCTGGGTCGCCGAAGCGGACATTAAACTCCAGCACCCGCAGCTCGCCGGCGGGCGTGATCATCACGCCGGCGTAGAGGAAGCCGACAAACGGCTGGCCTTCCTCAGCCATGCCCTTCAGCGTCGGGGTGATCACCTCATCCATAATCTTGTGATGCAGCGCCGCGGTGACCACCGGCGCGGGGGAGTAGGCGCCCATGCCGCCGGTGTTGGGGCCGGTGTCGCCGTCGAAGGCCGCTTTGTGATCCTGTGAGGTGGCGAGCGGCAGGGCGTTGCTGCCGTCACAAAGGGCGATGAAGCTGGCCTCCTCACCCTGGACAAACTCCTCGATCACCACACGGTGGCCGGCGGCGCCGAAGCGATTTCCAGCGAGCATGTCGCGGACCGCCGTCTCGGCCTGCTCGAGCGATTGGGCAACGACCACCCCCTTACCCGCCGCCAGCCCGTCCGCTTTCACCACAACCGGCGCGCCGACCGCTTCGAGATAGGCCAACGCCGGCTCCAGCGCTTCGAAGGTCTGGAATGCGGCCGTCGGGATGTGGTGGCGCTGCATAAAGGCTTTGCTAAAGGCTTTGGAGCCTTCGAGCTTTGCTGCAGCGGCGCTGGGTCCAAAGCAGCGTAGCCCAGCGTCCTGGAAGGCATCGACGACACCGGCGACCAGCGGTTGCTCCGGCCCAATGATCGTGAGATCAACCAGTTCTCGGCTGGCCAGCGCAATCAGGCCTGCTATATCGTCGCTGGCGACGTCCACGTTCCGAATTTTGGGCTCCCCCTCGGTGCCCGCGTTCCCGGGCGCAACGAGTACGCGATCGACCGATTCATCCTGCGCGCAACGCCAGGCCAGCGCGTGCTCCCTTCCTCCGCTGCCGACAACCAGAACCTTCATCAGTGGCGAAAATGACGCATGCCGGTGAAGACCATCGCGAGGCCGTGCTCGTTGGCCGCATCGATCACTTCGGTGTCCCTCATCGAGCCACCCGGCTGGATCACGGCGCTGATGCCCGCTGTCGCCGCTGCGTCGATGCCGTCACGGAAGGGAAAAAAGGCGTCTGACGCCATCACGGCGCCGGGCACTTCCAGGCCCTCCTGCTCGGCCTTCAGCCCGGCGATCTTGGCGCTGATGACCCGGCTCATCTGACCGGCACCCACGCCGACAGTCTGCAGATCCCGCGCATAAACGATGGCGTTCGATTTGACAAATTTGCCGACCCGCCAGGCGAACAGCAAATCTCCCAGCTGGGCCGCCGTCGGGGCCTTTTCCGTGACAACCTTGAGCTCAGCCTCTGAGACCTGCCCGGCGTCCACGTCCTGTATGATCAGCCCGCCGCCGACCGGGCGGAAATCGTAGCCGGCTGGCGGCGAGTCCGGCCATCGTCCGGTCGCAAGAACCCGAACGTTTGGCTTGCGTTTGAGGGCTTCCTCCGCACCTTCGCTAAAGGCGGGCGCAATGATGACTTCCACAAACTGCTGGTCCAGGATTTCTTCGACCAGCGGCTGTTCGACGGTCTGATTGAAGGCGATGATTCCCCCAAACGCCGACGTCGGGTCCGTGGCAAACGCGCGCCCGTAGGCGGTCGACAGGTCCTCTGCGACCGCCACACCGCACGGGTTGGCGTGTTTCACGATGACGCAGACGGCCGGTGCCTCGACGAACGCCTGGGCGCACTGGAGCGCCGCGTCAGCGTCACCCAGATTGTTGTACGAAAGGGCTTTGCCCTGGATCAGTTCCGCCGCGGCCAGGCTGCCGGCCGGCGGGTGGTTCTGCCGATAGAAGGCCCCCTGCTGATGGGGATTCTCGCCGTAACGCAGGATTTCACCGTGACGGTAGCCCAGGGTCAGAGTCGAGGGAAACCGCTGGCCACTTTCACCGTTCAGCCAGCCGGCGATGGCGCTGTCGTAGGCGGCCGTATGCGCGTAGGCGGTGGCGGCCAGCCGGCGCCGCAGGGTTTCGCTGGTGGCGCCATGCTCCTTGAGCTCGGTGACCACGTCACCATAGTCGGCCGGGTCGACGACAATGCTCACGGCCGCGTGGTTTTTGGCCGCCGCCCGGACCATGGCCGGTCCACCGATATCGATCTGTTCCACCGCTTCTGCGTAATCCGCACCCGCGGCGATGGTTGCTTCGAACGGGTAAAGGTTGACCACCACAACGTCGATCGGGTCGATCTCCATATCGGCCATCACCTGTGCATCCTGCTCGCGCCGCCCCAGGATGCCGCCATGAATCTTCGGGTGCAGCGTCTTGACGCGCCCTCCCATAATCTCCGGAAAGCCGGTGTGGTCACCCACCTGAGTGACGGGAATGCCTGCGTCCGCCAAGGTCCGGGCGGTGCCGCCGGTGGACAGAATCGACAGGCCCAGGTCGCTGAGCTCCCGGGCCAGGTCGACGATGCCGGTTTTGTCAGAGACGCTGATGAGTGCGCGACGGGTGGATGTAGAGGCTGAGGTCATGACGGCTCGCTGACGCAAAGCGCGGCAGTATACCAGCGCGGTCGGGTCAGCTGCGGACGTCGGGCGGTGCTGAGCCCAGACAGGGCCGGTGGCTGGCGAAGATCCGCGCGACTCCCGGTTCTCATACTCTCCGCAACTGCGTAAAATTAATGCACCGGACGTTTTCGACACGCCCCCCCGAGATGCCCAATACGTTGATTACCCCTGACGAAGTCACCCGAATTATCGCCGCTGCCATGCCCCAGGGACGGGTGGCTCAGGTACCCCTGGAGCGGGCCTACGGGCGCCGCCTGGCCGAAACGGTGGCGGCTGACCGCGATCAGCCGCCTTTCGACCGCGTCACGATGGACGGCATTGCGCTGCGCTCGGAGGCGGTGGCGGCGGGACAGGTGAGTTTTCCGGTCGGCGGCGTCCATGGCGCCGGGCAGCCGCAGCCCGAGCTGACGGCACCCGACCATTGCCTCGAGGTGATGACCGGTTCTGTCATGCCGCGGGGCTGCGACAGCGTGGTACCGGTTGAAGACATCACGCTGAAAGATGGTGTTGCCACGCTGGGCAGTCCGGAGGACATTTCGCCCTGGCGCTTTGTCCACCGCCGCGGCACCGATTACCCCATCGGACAGGTTCTCCTGCAGCCCGGCACGCTCATCCGGGGGCCAGAGCTCGCGGTGCTGGCGTCCGTGGGTCGCGGCGAGGTCAGCGTTCGGCGCTGGCCCAGCGCGCTGGTGGTGGCCACCGGCGACGAGCTGGTCGAACCCGGAAACCCCGTGGCGGCACATCAGATCCGCATGGCGAACGATTACGCGATCGCCGGCCGGCTCACGGGTATGGGCCTGACCGAAGTGTCCCGCGTCCACCTGCGCGACGACCCTGAGTTGATCGCCGCCGAGCTGGCGCGCGGTCTCGAAGACTTTGACCTGATCATCCTGACCGGCGGCGTATCCCGGGGGCGTTTTGACCATGTGCCGGGGGTGCTGGAAAACCTGGGCGTCAAAAAGCAGTTCCACCGCGTCAACCAGAAGCCGGGCAAACCGATGTGGTTTGGTGTGGGTCCCACGGGTCAGCCGGTCTTTGCGCTTCCGGGCAATCCGGTGTCGGCGCTCGTCTGCTTTCACCGCTACGTCGAGCCCGCGCTGCGGGCCATGAGCGATGAGGTGATGCCGCCGCGCCGGGTGGAGCTGGCTTCCAGTCTCAGCTTCAGCAACGATATGACGCGTTTTGTGCCAGTCAACCTGCTGCCTGGGAGCGCCCAGGCCAAGCCCCTCGAACTCAACACCTCGGGAGACTTTTTTGCGCTCGCGGGCAGCTCTGGGTTCTGCGAACTACCGTCTGAACAGCGGGTGTTTAAGGCCGGCGTCGAGCTCGCCTTTTTTCCATGGTAGTGCACGACACGCGGCGTCGCCCGCTGCGGGATTTACGCATCTCACTGATCGACCGCTGTAACTTTCGCTGCCCCTACTGCATGCCGGCGGAGCTGTTTACCGAGGACTACCGGTTCATCGACCGAAGTCTGCGGCTGACGGCCGAGGAGATTACCCGCGTTGCGCGGGTGATGGTGGACCTGGGCGTGGAAAAGATCCGCCTCACCGGCGGCGAGCCGCTCCTGCGGCGGGACCTGGAGGAGATCATCCGGGGCGTGAGCGCGATCGATGAGCTCGCGGACTTGGCGCTCACCACCAACGGGGTGCTGCTGGCGGCGCGCGCCCAGGCGCTTAAGGAGGCGGGCCTCCGGCGGATTACGGTGAGCCTGGACAGCGTCGACCCGGAGGTGTTCACCAGCATGTCGGGCGGTCGCGGGGACCTCGAGAAGGCGCTGGCTGGAATCCGCGCGGCGCTGGCGGTGGGCCTGGCGCCGGTCAAGGTCAACGCGGTTGTGCAGAAAGGCGTGAACGATCACGGCGTGCTGGATCTGCTGGATCATTTTCGAGGCACCGGCGTCGTGGTCCGGATGATCGAATACATGGACGTTGGGACCCGCAACGGCTGGGTGAAAGACGAGGTGGTCTCCAGTGCCGAACTGCTCGAGCAAATTGCTGAGCGGTGGCCGGTCGAGGCGCTGGACGCCCGGTATCGTGGCGAGGTCGCGCGGCGTTTCCGTTACGCCGACGGGGCCGGCGAATTTGGCCTGATCAGTTCGGTCAGCCAGCCCTTCTGCGGCGACTGCAACCGGGCTCGTCTGTCGTCGGATGGTGGGCTTTACACCTGCCTTTTTGCCACCCACGGGGCACCGCTGCGACCGATGCTGCGCAACGGTGTCAGCGACGACGAGCTGCGTGAAGCCATCAGCGTTATCTGGCGTCGCCGGGCCGATCGCTACAGCGAGATTCGCAGCGCCCAGGCGGAGCCGGAACTTGAGGGTGACGGCAAAGTGGAAATGTACCGAATCGGAGGATAACGATGGAGCTCTCTGTCAGCTATTTTGCGCTGTACCGTGACGTCACGGGCAGCGACACCGAGGCGGTCAGCACCGAAGCGTCCAGTCCCGCCGAGCTGTTTGCCGAGTGTCAGGCGCGCTATCCGGGCCTGGAGCGGTTTGAGGCGTCGCTGGTGGCCATCAACGACGAGATGGCGAGCTGGGAGGCGCCGCTAAGCCGTGGCGATAGGGTGCTGTTTTTTCCACCGGTTGCGGGAGGCTGAGCATGTTTGAGATCGCTGAAGGCCCGCTGCAACCGCAGGAGCTCGCCGCGCGGCTGGCGAATCCGACCTGCGGCGGCTATGTGTCGTTTGAGGGCTGGGTGCGCAACCATCAGGACGGCCGCCAGGTGCAGGCGCTCGAATACGAGGTCTATCGCCCGCTGGCGCAAAGTGAGGGCGAGAAGGTGCTGGCCGAGGCCCGGGAACGATTCGAGGTGGTCGACGTGGCGGCGGTGCATGCGGCCGGCCATCTCGCCATCGGCGGCCTGGCGGTCTGGGTCGGCGCCGTGGCGCATCATCGAGCCGCGGCCTTCGACGCCTGCCGCTACGCCATCGACCAGATCAAGGTGCGCCTGCCGATCTGGAAAAAGGAGTTCTATCAGGAAGGCGATTCCGGCTGGGTCAACTGCGAACAGAGCGCGGCAGACGGCCCACCAGACCCAAGCTGATCCGCTCACCGAGCCGGCTACGCGTCGCCGGTCAGTCGCGCCCAGTCTCCGGGTGTATCGATGTCCAGCAGCGCTTCGGGCATCGGGATTCGGAGCTGCGTCAGCGTCGCATCGCTTAGCAAATCCCGCGCGCCGCGGTCGCCGCTCAAGCTCAAAAGCCGTTCTCGCAGATGCGCCGGAAAGACCGCCGGGACGCCAGCTCGATCGCCGTAGTCGGCGGCGACAATGCTTGCCGGCTGACGCCGGTGCGCCCTCAATAACTTCTCCAGCTGCTCAGCGCCGACGGCCGGCTGGTCGCACAGGGTGATCAGCGTGCTGGCCGCTGACGGTACCTCCTGCAGTCCGGCCACGAGCGAGCTGGCCATGCCGTCCCGCCACCGCTCGTGGAGCACCGTGAGGCAGGGCAGGGGCGTCGGCGGCTGCCAGGCGCCAAGGACGCAGACGACTCGGTCTCCGACCACCTCCTGCGCGGCCGTCACGGCTCGCTCCAGGAGGGTCAGTCCATTCAGCTCCAGCGCCTGCTTGGGTCTACCCAGCCGGTTGGAGCCACCAGCCGCCACCACAACCGCCCAGAGTTCGGATTCAGCAGACACGGCAATCGGGATCGCGCGCCAGCGCCACCCCACGCCAGCGCAGCGAGTTGCCGTCGAACAGCTGAAGCCCTCGCGGCGTCGGCGCCCCGATCAGATGATTGATGGCAAGCTGCGCGGCCGCCAGGCCCACACTGCCCGCGACGGTCGACAGCACACCCGCACCGGCACAATCGTCCATCGTGTTGGCCGCCCTGCCATAGATGCAGGCGTAGCAGGCCTCGTTGGGTCCCAGGTCCGGTCGAAACAGCGCCAGCTGACCCTCCCGGCGGACGGCTGCGGCCATCACCCAGGGAGTCCGACAGCGCAGCGCGGCTTCATTGATGGCCATTCGGGTTGCCCAGCTGTCGCTGGTATCCAGCCAAAGGGTACAGTCGCCACCGATGTCGGCGGCCTTGTCCGTGTCGATACGTTGTCGGGTTGTGGTGATCTTGATCGTTGGATTGAGCGCCTTGAGCGCTTCGCTCGCCGCTTCGGTTTTGGGCCGGTCCACGTCCTGCTGACGGTAGAGGAGCTGGCGACTGAGATTGCTTTCGCTGACCCGATCAAAATCGCAGATTCGCAGCTCGCCGATCCCCGCTGCCGCTAGGTACTGCACGGCGGGGCTACCCACGCCGCCCAGTCCCACCAGCAGCACCCGAGCCTGGCTAAGGCGTTCCTGCGACCTTTCGTCAAAGCCGTCGAGAGCCAGGTGGCCGTGATAGCGGGTGGTCCCGTCGGATGTCACCCGCCGGGACCGCTGTCGGCGCCGCCCGCCAGCGACTGGCCGCTGCGGCTCAGCCGGAATGCCTGCAGCTGGCTCACCACCGAAAGGGCAATTTCTTCGGGCAGATCACCCCCGAGATCGAGGCCTACCGGGCCGACAAGCCGCGCCGCGAAGCCGTCCGGCACGCTGGTCATTTCTTCCAGCAGCCGCTCGCGCCGCGCCGCCGGACCCAAGGAACCGATAAACGGAACGCCGAGCTCGGCCACCGCGTTGAGAAAGCGGCGATCGGCGTCAAAGTTGTGGCTCATCACCAGCAGCGCCTGACAGCGGGACGCGTCCTCCACCTCGAAATCTTCGAAGGGGGCGACCTTGGCGGCCAGCGGAAATCGTTCGGGCTTCGCTTTGCCGGGACGGTGATCCCAAAGCGTCACGTGCCAGTCCAGCTGGTCTGCCAGCTGGACGAGAGGAATGACGTCTGATCCGGTGCCAAAAATCCCCAGCCGAAAACGCGGCGGGATGTGCGCGGTGTAGATCTCGCGATCGTCCTGATGTGATAACCCCGGCGTAGCCTCCGCGGAGTCTTCCCAGCAGTCGCCGCTCTCAAGGCAGGTGCTCACCACGCCCCCGGGTTCGGCCAGCCGGGTGAGCAGCTCGATGATCGGGTGATCGGTGCGCACCGGCTGCAGGAATACGCGAACCGCCCCGTTGCAGCCCATGCCGAGGCCCCAGAGCACGTCGTCGTCGGCGCGCATGTCGTAGAACGCTACCTTGCACTGACCGCTGCCGGCCACCTCGCGGGCGTGCTCGATCAGATCGTCATCAAAACAACCGCCGCCGACAATGCCGGTCAGGCGGTGCTCGGCCAGATCGATGAGCATACGGGCGCCCGGCTTGCGGTAGCTCGACCCCTGGGTGTCGATGACCGTCGCCAGCACCACCTCGCGGTCTGGCGGCAGCTGGTCCAGCGCCGCCAGGAGGGCGCTGAGCCCGTGGGTGGTCATTTCGCCTGCTCGAGCATCTGGCGAGCGAAGTCGTCCAGGCCGTCGGGATGAATCCATTCCCCTGACTTACCGCCGGACTTGTAGCGCAGGGTGACGGCCTCGATCCCAAGCGCCGGCTCCAGCGGTTTGGCCAGGTCCCACACGGTCAGAAGCGCCACGCTGGCGCCGGTGAGCGCTTCCATTTCAACGCCGGTCCGCTCGGCGATTTCCGCCAGGCAGTAGATACCTACCGCTTTTTCGTCGGGCAGGGCCCGGTGCCGAACGATCACGCGATTGAGGTTGATCGGATGGCAGAGTGGAATCAGGGAAGGCGTCTGCTTGGCCCCCTGAATACCGGCAATTTCTGCCAGCGTGAGCGCGTCTCCCTTGGGCAGCGTCCGGCTCACCACCGGCTCGTAGGCATGGGGGCCGAGCACAATTCGGCCCATGGCCAGCGCCCGGCGGGTGGTGACGGCCTTGCCGCTAACGTCCGCCATGGCGAAATCCCCGGTGCGTTCAGCCACTGAGTACCTCCACAAAGTTGCAGGGCCGGCTACCGCTGTCCGGCTGTTGTTTCAAGATCAGGTTCCAGACGGTTGCTAGCTTGGGATCAGTCAACGAAAAACTGCTGGCTGAACGCCACCGCAACCGGCTCGCTGCTGCCCTCCGGCCGAACGTCGAGGGAAAAGTCCAGCGTATCGCGGTCCGCGACACGAACGATGCCAACATAGGAGACGGTGCCCGCGTCGGCCATGCGGCGCATTGCGATGTTCTGCCGAGCTCCGGTGGAGTTGATGGCGCTCGCTTTGACCTGGCCTTCGATTGCCTGGCCCAGCCCGGAGTCCGCATCCATCCGCAACACCGACACATGCAGGAGCGCCTGATTTTTGGCGCGCTTGAGTCCAAGCGAGCTGGCCATGGCGGCGGGAAGATTGGCGGCGCTCACGGCGCTGTAGTGAACCTGGATCCCGTCCGCTGCGACAAACTGTTCGGACTTAACGGGCTGCAGAAAACACACGCCAAGCGCGGCGAGGAGCAGAAAAACGGTTCTCACGATAATCTCCGCTGAAATCGGACGAAGATATTACTCCGCCCCTCGACCGGGCGCCACGGCCCGCAACTCGCCTCTCACAGGGCTCTTGCCAGATCCATCAGCGGCGCCACCACCAGCATGCGGGCGAGCTGCAGCACCACAATCGCTAGGACTGGAGAAAGATCGAGGCCGCCGATCAGCGGAACGATGCGCCTGGCAGGGTTCAGAATCGGCGCGGAAAGCTGGTAGAGCAGCGGCAGGACCGGGTTGTCCCCTTGAGGCGCGACCCAGCTCAGGATCACCCGAATAAAAATAACGACGAGAAAAATGGTGATGACGAGGTCCAGCAGCTCGACAGCGGCGATGGCCACGATGTTCAGCGCGGGAGCTGATGAGCCCAAGATGCCCAGCACGATGACCGTTTGCAGCGATTTCAGCAGCCAGGCCAGCAGGATGGCGGACAGCTCTACCCGCCCCCAGTTCGGAATGATGCGGCGCAGCGGCATCAGCACCGGATTGGTGATCTTGACCAGAAACTGGCAAACCGGATTAAAAAAGTTGGCGCGGACCAGCTGCAGCAACACCCGCAGCAGCAGCACCGCGATAAAAAAACCGAACACGATGTTGACCAGGAACACCCCAGCGTTGCCGAAGTAACCACCCATGTCAGTCTTCCATGTCTTCGGCAAGCTCGCGGCCGCGAATAGCCGCGCCGACCACAGCCTCCTGGAACAGGCTCTCAAAACCCCCGTGACGCAGGATGTCCAGCGCTCGCTCCGTGGTGCCGCCCGGCGAGGTGACCCGCTCACGCAGGATCGCAGGAGACTGGCCGGTCTGGTCGATCATCCGGGCGGCGCCAAGCGCCGTGGCGCTGGCCAGGCGCGCCGCGGTGTTGGGATCAAGCCCAAGCTCCTGTGCCGTTCGCTGGAGAACTTCGGTCAAAAGAAAGTAGTAGGCCGGCCCGCTGCCGGAGACCGCGGTCACCACGTCCATCAGCGCGTCCTCGGGAATCCACACGGCGTCCCCGGCCGCCATGCCAAAATCGTAGGCCACCTGACGCTGCTGTTCGCTAGCGTCGGGAGTGACGAACACGCCCGAGATACCTGCGCCGAGCTGCGCCGGCGTGTTGGGCATCACGCGGGCCACCGACCACTGCTCGCCGAGCAGCTTCTTAAGAGTGCTCGTACGCACCCCCGCGGCCACCGAAATGACGAGCGGCGGACTTGCCATGTCGGTGGTTTCAAGTTCCTCTAAAACCTCTTCGAGCATTTGGGGTTTCACCGCCAGCACCACCGCATCCACGGCTTGGAGCAACGTTTGGTTGCTGTCAGCCACGGAGACGCCGAGTATGTCGCGCAAAGCCCCGCAGCGGTCAGCATCCGGGTCAAAGACGGCCGCGCGGGTTGCGGGGTAGCCGCCCCGGGCGAGTCCCTGCAGCATAAATTCTGCCGCCGTGCCGGCGCCGATAAAGCCCAGCCTGATGGAATGGTCCATGAATCTCCCGAAAGCGGTGAATCAGAGGGTTCAGTCTATGTGTTTCACCGCAGGCAAAAAAGACCTGCGAACCGCGGGTTGGGGCGGTCTCCCGGCCAAACCTTAGCTCCCATGGTCAGGTTCTCGGTCCGAACAGCGCCGTGCCGATGCGGACCATGGTGGCGCCTTCGGCGATGGCCGCTTCCAGATCGCCGCTCATGCCCATCGACAGCACCGGGAGTTCAACGCCCGTGCCCCGAAGCGAGTCGCGCAGCTCCCGCAGGCGGCGAAACACCGCCCGCTGCTCGTCAGCATCGCTGCTGAGACGAGGAATACACATCAGGCCTTGAAGCGCGATCTGCGGGAGTGCTGTGGCTAGCTCGACCAGCTCGCCGACGTTTTCTACGGCTGCGCCGCTCTTGCTCGACTCCGCTTCAAGGTTGACCTGCAGGCAGCAGTTCAGCGGGGGTTGATCAGAGGTGCGGGCCTCAGCGAGGCGACGCAGAATCTTGGGCCGATCGACGCTGTGCACCCAGCTGAAATGCTGGGCAATCAAGCGCGTTTTGTTGGACTGGATCGGACCGATGAAGTGCCACTGCAGCGCCCGTTCGGCCAGCCGTTCGATCTTGTCGACGGCCTCGGACACGTAGTTTTCGCCGAAAGCGCGCTGACCCGCGTCAGCCAGCGAGGCAATCGCAGAGCTTGGGTGGCGTTTGCTGACCGCCAGCAGGGTGATTTCGTCAGGGGCCCGGCCGGCGGCACGGGCCGCTTCAGCAATTCGCTTTTTCACCGAAATAAGAGGTTGTGAAGGTGTGTCAAATGTTGTCAATGTTTTTTTGCATCCACCTGTTTGATCACGTATTTTACGAAATCGACTGCCTTTGGGAGGAGGCACTGATGCCGACCGGCATCATCGGCCCTGGAGATTTGAATGGATATCGCTGAACTACTGGCCTTTTCGGTAAAAAACAACGCCTCGGACCTTCACCTGTCCGCGGGCCTGCCGCCTATGATCCGGGTGGATGGGGACATCCGCCGCATCAACGTGCCGGCGCTTGATCAAAAAACCCTCCATGCGCTCATTTACGACATCATGAGCGACAAGCAGCGCAAGGACTACGAAGAGTTTCTCGAAGTGGATTTCTCCTTCGAGATTCCCGGCCTGGCCCGCTTCCGCGTGAACGCGTTCAATCACAACCGCGGATCCGGCGCCGTGTTCCGGACGATTCCCAGCGAAATCAAGTCGCTTGAGGACCTCAACTGTCCCGCGATCTTTCGCGACATCATCTCCGTGCCCCGCGGCCTGGTGCTCGTGACCGGACCGACCGGCTCGGGCAAGTCCACAACGCTGGCGGCGATGGTCGACCATCTCAACAAGACCGACCACGGTCACATTCTAACGATCGAAGACCCGATAGAATTTGTGCACCAGTCGAACAAGTGCCTGGTCAACCAGCGGGAGGTCCATCGGGACACCCATGGCTTCAACGAGGCGCTGCGTTCGGCGCTGCGGGAAGACCCTGACTTTGTGCTGGTGGGGGAGCTGCGAGACCTGGAGACAATCCGCCTCGCGCTGACCGCAGCGGAAACCGGTCACCTGGTGTTCGGCACGCTGCACACGTCGTCCGCGGCAAAAACCATCGACCGGATCATCGACGTGTTCCCGGCGGGCGAAAAGCCGATGGTTCGCTCGATGCTGTCCGAGTCGCTGCGGGCGGTAGTCGCGCAGACGCTGCTCAAGCGCAACGGCGGCGGCCGGGTTGCGGCACATGAGATCATGATCGGCATTCCAGCGATCAGAAACCTGATCCGGGAAGACAAGGTGGCGCAGATGTACTCCGCCATCCAGACCGGTCAAAACGTCGGGATGCAGACGCTGGATCAGTGTCTGCTCGACCTGGTGAACAAAGGCCTGGTGTCGCGCAAGATCGCCGGCTCACGCGCCGCCGACAAAAAACTGTTCCAGTAAGTAGGAGACGGTCATGGAGTTCAATTCGTTCCTCAAGCTGATGGCGCACAAAAAGGCGTCTGACCTGTTTATCACTGTAGGCATGCCGGTGGCGATGAAGGTGCATGGTCGTATCAGTCCGATCTCACAGAACCCGCTGACTGCCGGCCAGTCCCGCGACCTTGTGCTGGGCATCATGACCCCCAGTCAGAAGGAGCAGTTTGAGCGCCATCACGAGTGCAACTTCGCGATCGGCGTGCAGGGAGTCGGGCGTTTCCGGGTCAGCGCGTTCTACCAGCGCAACCATGTCGGCATGGTGCTGCGCCGGATTGAAACCAAGATTCCCACGATTGAAAGCCTGAATCTTCCGCCGATTCTGAAGAATCTGTCCATGACGAAGCGGGGCCTGATCATCTTTGTCGGCGCAACCGGCACCGGTAAGTCCACCTCGCTGGCCTCGATGCTCGGCTACCGAAACCTCAACTCCACGGGTCATATCATCACCATCGAAGACCCCATCGAATTTGTGCACAAGCACGAAGGCTGCATCATCACGCAGCGTGAGGTGGGCATCGATACCGAAACCTTTGAGATCGCGCTGAAGAACACCCTGCGCCAGGCGCCGGACGTCATTCTGATCGGTGAGGTTCGAGCTCGGGAGACAATGGAACACGCCATCGCGTTCGCCGAAACCGGCCATCTTTGCCTGTGCACGCTGCACGCCAACAACGCTAACCAGGCCATGGATCGGATCATTCACTTCTTCCCGGAAGACCGCCGGCCCCAGCTCTATATGGATCTGTCGCTGAACCTGAAAGCGGTGGTCGCTCAGCAGCTGATTCCGACGCCGGACGGCAAAGGGCGGCGCGCAGCGGTCGAAATCCTGATCAATACGCCGCTGATGGCTGAGCTCATCCGCAAAGGTGAGATCCACAAGATGAAGGATCTCATGAAAGAGTCGGTCAACCAGGGTATGAAGACCTTCGACCAGGCGCTGTTCGAACTGTATCAGGCCGGCGAGATCTCCTACGAAGACGCGCTGCGCCACGCAGACTCGGCGAACGAGGTGCGTCTGCGCATCAAGCTGTCGCAGGGTGGCGACGCGAAGACGCTCGCTCAAGGCCTCGACGGCATCGGCCTCGTCGACTCCGAAGAAGAGTCTGGGATGCTGTAGTGCCAATAATCCACCCAAGGAGTTCATCAAAAACAGCGTCATCAAGAGGTAGCCAGCCAACAGCATAGCAGTGACCCGTTTGCGCG